>CALBMW010000189.1 GCA_937896275.1 uncultured Myxococcales bacterium | reverse complement strand
GACTGACGCCCGCCCCGACCGCGCGGCGACCGCCGCCTCGCCCGCCCCAGCACCTCGGCCAGATCAGCGGGCAGCAGCGCGCGAACCGGATCGCCGACGCGTCAGGCGTCCTCGGGTTCGGGTTCGGGCTCGCCCCCGCCGCGGCGCGGAGGGGCCGGGGCCGCGCCGCCGCCCGTCACGAAGTTGGCGAGCGCCCCGAGCAACTGGGTCGGACCCGGCGCCATCGTGCGCATCAACTCCAGGTTCTGCGCCATCGCGCTCTGCGCCACGGCGAAGCTGCTCAGCGTCATCTTCAGGTAGTGCCCGAAGAGCCGCATCAGCGACTGATCCTCGAGCTGAATGAGCGTGCGCAGGAAGTCCTCGGGCAGGAAGTCGAGCTTATGCGCGTGCTGCTCGGTCAGCAGCACCTGCACCATCGTCCGCCGCGTCAGATCCTCGCCCGTCTTGGCGTCGACGATCTTCACCTGCCGACCGCTGCCCAGATCACCCGCCAGATCCTCGAGCGTGATGTAGGCGCTGCGGCCGGTGTCATACAGCCGGCGGTTGGCGTAGCGCTTGATCAGCACGGGCGGCACGGTCTTCTCCTCGGTGGCACCGGACGCGCGAGCATCGCGACTGTGCTTCGTCGGCGCAAGTGCGGCGAGGCGCGCGAGCGGGGGCAGCAGGCTCGATTGCATGAGTGGCTCCGGATGAGGTGCGCCGTGAAGGAACGAACCGGGGCCCGCCGCCGTGCACGGTGAGTCGAAGAGTGGCGGCGGACCCCGAAGAGACGGACGTGGGCGGTGGGCTGCTCGTCACCCGCCCGTGAACCCCTGACGCAGCAGGGCCTTGAGCACCTTGCCGCTCGCGTTGGTCGGCAGCGCCTCGTAGATCGCGAAGTGCCTGGGCACCTTGAAGCGCGCCAGCCGCTCGCCGCACCAGGCGCTGAGCGCGTCGACGTCGATCGCGACGCCGGGCGCCGGCACCAGCGCCGCGAGGCCGACCTCGCCCCAGCGCGCGTGGGGCACGCCGACCACCGCGACCGCGGCCACGTCTTCGCGCGCAAGCAACACGTTCTCGATCTCGGCGGGGTACACGTTCTCGCCGCCGCTGATGAACATGTCCTTCTTGCGCCCGGCCACGTAGTAATAGTCGTCCGCGTCGCGCCGCGCATAGTCGCCGGTGTGGAACCACCCGTTCTTCAAGGCTTTTTCGCTGCTCTCCGGGTCAGCCCAGTAGCCCGCGCAGACCATCGGGCCGCTCAGGCACAGCTCGCCGACCTGCCCCGTCGCGACCGGGCGATCGTCGTCGTCGACCACCCGCGCGGCCAGGTGCAGGATGGGCTGCCCCACGCTGCCCCGCTTCCGGCGCACCATCCAGGGCGGCAGCGAGAAGCAGTTGGGCCCCACCTCGGTCATGCCGAAGCCCTGTCGGAACGCGAAGCCGCGCGCGAGCCAGGCGTCGAGCAGCGGCTCGGGGCAGGAGGCGCCGCCGCACAGGATCGTCTTCAGGCTGCGGCAGTCGTGCCGGTCCAGGCCCGCGTCGAGCAGCATCTGGTACATCGTCGGCACGGCGACGGTCGCGGTCACGCGCCAGCGCTCGATGATCTCGAGCGCGCGCGCGGCGTCGAAGGTGGGCATCAGCGCGACCGTGCCCCCGCGGTACAGCGTCGGCGTGGCCAGGCAGTTGAGCCCGCCGGTGTGGAACAGCGGCAGGAAGGCCAGGGCCACGTCGCTCGGATCCAGATCGCAGGCGTAGACGGTGTTGATCGCGTTCCAGAAGAGCTGCCGGTGCGGCACCATCACGCCCTTGGGCTTGCCGGTGGTGCCGCTCGTGTAGAGCAGCATCGCTGTCGTCTCTGCGGAGTGCGCCACGGGATCGGAGTCGGCCGAGGCACGTGACAGGAGCCCCTCGTAAGCGGCGTCGGCGCCGCGCGCCCGCTCGCCCAGCGCCACGCCGCGCAGATCGGGGCGCGCGCCCAGCAGGGCTGCGGCCGCCTCGACCGAGGCCCCGTCGTAAACCAGGCATCGCGGCGAGCAGTGATCGACGATATCGCTCAACTCGGCCGGCGCGAGCCGCCAGTTGAGCGGCGTGAAGGCGGCCCCCAGGCGCAGGCAGGCCACCACCAGTTCGAAGGTCTCGATCCCGTTGCGCGCCAGCAGGGCCACCCGGTCGCCCGGGCCCACGCCCTGCGCGCCCAGCGCGTGCGTCAGCCGCCAGGCCCGGGTCGACAGCTCGCCGTAGCGCACCGCGCGTCCGTCGCAGACGTCGCGCAACGCCACCCGGTGCGGGGCGCAGCGCGCCCACTGCTCGATGAAGTCGCTGGGGCCGGTGAGCATGGCGCTCGCTCCGTGTCGGTCTCGGTCGTGCGCGCTCAGTCGTGCGCGATCAGCCAATCGCTGATGGGCGGCCAGAACTTCGTCGGCGCCTTCGAGCTGGTCGAGAGCCCGATGTGCCCCGTCGGGTAGCTCAGCACCGTCTTCTCTATGCTGCCCGCCCGCTCCACGAGCGCCATGGCGCTCGGCTTGGGCACGATGTGGTCTCGCTCGGCCAGGATCGTCAGCAGCGGGCACGTGATGTGGGCCAGATCGACGCGCTCGCCCGCCACGTGCATCCGGCCGAGGGCGAAGGCGTTGGTCTGGTAGGTGTCACGGATGTACTGCCGGTACACCTCGCCGGGGAAGGGCACGTTGTCCGAGGACCACTTCTCGAGCCGGCGCCACGTCGCCACGAAGCCGTCGTTCTCGCGGTTGGCCCACAGGTCGCGCCACTTGCTGACGTTGTTGATGGGCGCCAGGAAGCGAAACCCGCTCTCCATCAGCCAGGTCGGCACGTTGCCGAAGGCGTCGACCACCGCGTCCACGTTGAAGAACTCGGGCCGCGTCCAACGGCTCAGCAGGCCCTCGTCGTGGAAGTCGACGGGCGTCGCCATCGCCACCATCGTCTTGACGCGTTCGGGGCGCAGAGCGGCGTAGGCCAGCGCCATCGTGCCCCCCATGCAGTAGCCGTACAGGTGCGCCTGCTCGACGCCCTCGCGCTCGCACGCGGTTCGCATCGCCAAGCCGATGTAGCCCAGCACGTAGTCTTCCCACGTCTTGTGCCGGTCGGCGCTCGTGGCCGCCCCCCAGTCGATGACGTAGCAGGCGTGGCCGCGCCCCGTGAGCGACTCGAGCAGGCTGCGCCCCGGCATGAAGTCCAGGATGTAGTAGCGGTTGATCAGCGAATAGCTGAACACGATCGGGGTCTTGTGGCGCGCCTCGCCGCGCGGCGCGAAATAAAGCACCCGCATCGGCCCGCGCGCGGCGACCTCGACGCTCTCGAGCGCCCCGGTCTCGCTGTCGACGCCGCGCACCTCGTAGGGCACGAGCCGTCCGACCGCGTCACTCACCGCTCTGGCAACCTGGAGCATGCCCTTCACCTCGTCTTAATTGCCGGCGTCCGGGCGCCGGGTCGAGCCCTTTTTTGGAGCCTTCGCGATCGGGCCCTTCGGCGCCGGGTCCCCGGCAGGGGCCTCCTTCGCGGCCGGGGCCGTGGCCGCGCGAGTCTCGGCCCGCCGCGCC
>CALBMW010000188.1 GCA_937896275.1 uncultured Myxococcales bacterium | reverse complement strand
CCTTCGCTTGCTCTATCGTGGCCGACATGACGCAACGGGCCGAGCTGCTCGACCGCCTGCGCGCACGCGTGGGGGTCTCGGAGCACGTCATCGCGCAGGTCGAGGCCGCCCTCGAGGAGGGCAGCGCCAGCGCCGAGGAGATCCTGCTCGACGTGGGCCTCGACCTGCGCCAGATCGCTCAGGTGCTGGCCGACGAGGGGGCCCCCGACGTCCCCGACCATACGATGCTCGAGGAGCCCACGGTCACCGTGTCCACGGTGAGCGAGGAGCCGAGCGTCGACGATTTGATCGCTCGTCTGGTCGACATGACGCCCCGCTTCGAGCTGCAAGGCGAGCTCGCGCGCGGCGCGATGGGGCGGATCCTCACCGCCTGGGATCTGCACCTCGGTCGCCCGGTCGCGATCAAGATCCTGCGCCGCACCAGCGCGCGCGATCTGGACCGCGTGCGCTTCCTCGAGGAGGCCCAGGTCACCGGCCAACTGCAACACCCGAGCATCATGCCGGTCTACGAGCTGGGGCGGCTGCGCGACGAGGTCGCCTTCGTCATGAAGCGGGTCGAGGGTCGGAGCCTCAAAGACGTCATCGCGCTGCTGCGACGTGACGATCCGGGCGCAGAGCAGACCTGGAGCCGGCTCAAACTGCTCTCGATCTTCCATCAGCTGTGCCTGGCGGTGGCCTTCGCCCACACCCGGGGCGTGGTGCACCGGGATCTGAAGCCGTCCAACGTCATGGTGGGCGACTTCGGCGAGGTGGTGCTGCTGGACTGGGGGCTGTGCAAGGTCGTCGGTCAGGCGACGCGATCGACGCGGTCCACGAGCGAGCGCTGGAAGACAGTGCACGGCCAGATCATCGGCACGCCGGCCTACATGGCGCCCGAACAGGCGATGGGCATCATCGACCAGATCGACGCGCGCACCGACGTGTACGGCCTCGGCGCCATCCTCTATCACCTGCTGACCCTGCGCCCGCCGTTCACCGGCAAGACGAACCGCGAGATCGTCAACCGTGTGCTCAAGGAGCCGGTCCCCTCGCTGCGCGATCGTGCGCCCGAGCGCAACATCCCGCCGGCGCTCGACGCGCTCGTGATGAGGTGCCTGGCCCGCAACCCGGAGGACCGCTATCGCAACGCGCGGGTGCTCGCCGACGCGGTGCACGAGTACCTGCTCGGGGGCGGCGAGTCCGCGCCGCAGGACGTCGAGCCCCTCGTCCGCGACGGGATCGCGGCGATCGCGCGCCACGAGGCACTGCAGGAGGATCACGCGCTGGTCAGCGACACGCTGCAGACCGCTCGGGCGGAGGTCGAGCCGACCGCGGCCCCGTCCGCCAAGGCCAAGGTCTGGGAGGCCGAGGCGCGGCTGCGGGCCCTGCAGATCGAGATCGCGGACACGCACGGGCAGGCGGTCGCGGCCCTCACCCGCGCCGTGACGCTGAATCCGCGCCACGGAGAGGCGCGCCGGATGCTCTGCGAGTTGCTGCTGCAACGGCACGACGTCGCGTTGAGCCGCAACGACGCGGCCGAGGCCGCCTACTACGCGCGGCTCGTCCGCACCTACGATGACGGCCCGTTCATCGAGCTGGTCGCCGGCCTGGGCAGCCTCAACGCCGAGCTTCAGCCCCGCGGCGCCAGCATCTGGTTGGCGCGCTTCGCCGAGACCGAGCGCCGCCTCGTCCCGGGCGAAGCGCGTGACCTGGGGCCGGCGCCGGTGCACGTCAGTGGCCTCGAGGCCGGCGTCTACGAGCTCACGGCGCGCGCGGCGGGCCGCACCCAGCTCACCACCACCGTCGTCATTCGCCCGGGCCGCTGCACCCGCGTGCGGCTGCGCATGTTGGACGATGGGGCGGTGCCCACCGGCTTCAGCCACGTGCCCGCGGGCACCTTCCTCTACGGCAGCGCCCGCCACGCCTACGCGCCGCCGACCGAGCAAGCCCTGCCCGACTTCCTCCTGGGTCGCGCCCCGGTGACGGCGGCGGCCTACCTCGAGTTCCTGCGCGACGTCGCGGTGTCCGACCCGGCGAGCGCGGCGGATCACGTCCCCCGCGCCCCGGACGGGACGATCATGTGGGGCGTGGACGCCCACGGTGTGTTCCATCTGCCGACCGACGGCGCGACGGCCTGGCGCGACGATCTGCCGGTGGTCGGCATCACCGCGAGCGACGCCGAGGCCTACTGCCGCTGGGCCAGCGAGGTCGAGGGCCAGGTGGTCCGGCTGCCCACGGAAGAGGAGTGGGAGAAGGCGGCGCGCGGCACCGAGGGCCGCACCTACCCCTGGGGCTTCGGCTGGGACCCCGGCTACGCGGCCGGGCCGGCGCGGTGGGCCGGCCCCTTGCCCCCCCCCGTCGGCTGCGTGCCCTACGACCGCTCGGCCTTTGGCCTGCTCGACTGCGCCGGCGGCGTGCGCGAGTGGACCGGCACGCGGGAGGCGGGCCGCGGGCGCGGCACGGTGGTGCGCGGCGGCTCCTTCCTCACGGGCGATGAGGAGGGGCGCCCGCTTTGGGCACGCGAGGTGGTCGCCGCCGGCCGTCGCGCCATGGACATCGGCTTCCGCGTTGCGCGCGACGCGCGCGCTTGACGACCCGCCCGACACCGACCTTCGCGGCACCGCGCCGACCAACCGCCTGCCGACCCCTGGACCTCGACGCGCGGTTCTGGCAGTATCACTCGCCCCGCATGCCCCAATCGTGACGGACGGAGAACGCACGTGTCCGAATCGGTCGCCCTCGACCCCGATACTCTGAGCCAGCTCGACGATCAGCAATGGCGCCGGCTGGGCATCACCCAGACCTTCGACAAGCTGCTGGTCGAGGCGGCTGCCACTTCGCCCGGCTCCCTCACCGAAGTTCAGCGCCACGCTGGGCGCGCCCTGCAAGGCGGCGCCGCGAAGTTCTGGGAGATGAGCTTCCCCCAGATCAAGAAGGACCTCTGCCGACGCGCCGTGCTCGAAGAGAAGGCCGGCAACCTCGGTCTGGCCGCGGACTTCGCCGAGAAGCTCGAGCGGCTGGTGCACGACTACGCCGAGGGCGTCAGCCGGGTCGAACCGACGCCGGGTGTGACGCTCGACGAGGTCATCAAGAAGCAGGCCGAGCGCGAGGAGCGCGACAAGCGCAAGCCCGCCGCCGTGCGCAAGCCGCGCGCGAAGAAGGCCGAAGGGGCCGGCGCGACGCCGCGCAAGCGCAGCGGAGCAAAGGACGCCGACGCGACGGACGGCCAGTCGAGCGCCACGCACGAGGTGACCGCCGCCGCCCCCGCCCGCTCCAACCCCTCGCGCATCGATCCGCCCAACAAGCTGTTCACCCCC
>CALBMW010000187.1 GCA_937896275.1 uncultured Myxococcales bacterium | reverse complement strand
CCGCCCCTTCCTCTTCTCGGAGGTCCGACGCCTGACGGCACGCGCCACGCCCCGCACCCCCACCCTGTCGCTGCCCCTGCACCCGGACGACTTCCGCGGCGCGGTGCTCGCTGACGAGGTCGGCCCCGCCGTCATGCGGGCCATCGCGGGCGGCTGATCGCGCCGGCCTCACGCGACGCTCGACGCGGGGCGCGCGTTGATTTACGAAAGGACAGCCACACCAACGAGGCGCCCGAGCAGAGCGCCAGGGGGATGATATGAACCGGAGGGTGACATGAAGAAGTCGCTCCGCGCCGCGCTGTTCGCGGCGACCGTGCTGGGGGTGTTCGGGGGCGTCTTCGCCGCGGCGCCGAGCCGCGCCGAAGCCAAGGGCGTGATGGTCATCAACACCGGCGAGGATTTCTTCGAGGCCGGGCCCATCACCGAGTTCAGGATGAGCCAAGACCCCGCCGAGGTCCGCTTGCAGGCGGGCTACAAGTGCAATGTCTTCGGTATCTTCTGGGCCTACATGCACTGGTGGGGCTGCGAGCCGGTGCTCTACTTCAAGGACGCCGACGACACCTACCACTACCGAAACGACGACGACGCCAAGGCCATCGTCAACGCGCACTACAAGCAGTCCGACATGAAGCTGAGCTTCTGGGCGGGCAACGGTCGGTGGATCTTCCTGGGCTCGATCCTGCTGCTGGTCGGTGGGCCGCTGCTGCTGCGCGGCCGCGGTGGTGATGCTCCCAGCGACGCCTCGAGCGACGACGAGAGCTGAACGAAGAGGCGCTCCGACGATCATCACGCTCGACGCGTAACGCCGGGGCCCCGGCTCACGCGTCGCGCCACCCCAACCGATGCACGAGCACCGGGTCCCGCACGCCCTTGACCGGCACCTCGCCCACGACCTCGAAGGGCGCAAGGACCGCCTGCCGCACCGAGTCGCTCACCAGCACCTCGCCCGCGGCCGCCTTGCTGCACAGGCGGCTCGCCAGGTTCACCGCGTCGCCGATGGCGGTGTACTCGAGCCGCTCGTGCGAGCCGATATTGCCGACGACCACCGGACCCGACGCCACGCCGATGCCGGTGAGCACCGGCGCCAGCCCCTTCTCGACGCGTCCGGCGTTCCACACATCGAGCGCGCGCATGATGGCCACGCAGGTGTCGGCGGCCCGCTGCCCGTGATCCGGTTGAGGCGCCGGCGCCCCGAACCAGCACAACATGGCGTCGCCCATGAACTTGTCGACCACGCCGTCCCGCGCCACGACCTCGCGCACCAGGATCGCGAAGTAGTCGTTGAGCAGCGCGACGACCTCCTCGGCGCCGAGCTCCTCGGTGAGCGCGGTGTAGCCACGGATGTCGCTGATGATGACCGTCAGCGGCCGCAGCTCGCCGGTCAGCCGCAGCTCGCCCTCGTCGAGCAGCGCCTGCACCACCTGGTTGGCCATGTAGCGGCCGAACATCCCGCGCAGCCGCTCGCGCTCGGCGAGGCCCTCGGCCATGCGGTTGATCGCGCTCGACAACACGCCGACCTCGTCGCCGCGACCCTCGTCGACCCGCACGCTGAAGTCGCCGGTGCGGATGCGGTCGGCGGCCTCGGCCACTTCGGCGATGGGCCGCGCGATGCTGCGCGCGAGGACGAACCCGGCCAGGAACGCCAAGGCCACGCCGATGAGCGCGAAGAAAACCTGCTGCACGGCCTCGGCCCGCAGCGCGAGCAGCAACGCGCCCACCTCGGCGTCGGCCTGAATCACGCCGACCACCTCGCCGGCGGGGTCGCGCAGGGGTGCCCAGGCCGAGATCCACGTGCCATGCGCGTCGCCGTAGGGCCCCTCGGCGCCGGGCCGCCCCGACTCGAAGGTCGTGCGCACACCCGGCCGTAACTCGTTGGAATCACCGACGAAAGGTGTCTCGTTGGTCATCCCGACGAAGCGCGTCAACGCCCCGTCCCGGCGCAACGTGTAGACCGGCGAGGTCAGCCCCGCGGCCTCCTGTATGCGACGCAGCGCGGCGCGCACGGCCTCGAAGTCGGCGCTGCCTGCGTCACCCGACGCGGCCACGCGGGCGTGTGCGGCCGCGTCGATCTGGTGGGCGCCCACGCTGACCGCGGTGCCCAGTCGCTCTTGAATGCGGTGAACCACCTCGGCGCGCGCTGCGCGGTAGTTCAGCAGACCGGCGGCGCCCACCGCGACGAGCACGGCGACCGAGCCCGAGAGGCCGATGCGCAGAGCCAGCGAGCCCGTGACGAAGCGCCGCGCGGTGCCCACCACGCCGGTGCGCCGCCCCAGCATCAAGGGCAGCAGGATCCCCAGCAGCCCGCCCAGGACGCCCGCGACGCAGCTCCACAGCACGACCTCGCGCCACGCCGCCGCGAGGTCGTCGGCCGGGTGATCGACCGAGACCAGCGCCTCGACCGACCCATCGGACCCCAGGACCGGGGCGTAGCCCGACACCCAGTGGCCGTGGTCGTCGCCGTACAGGCCGGTGCGCGCCCGCTCGGCATGGTCGAAGACGTCGCGCATCTCGTCGCGGAGCGCGTAGACGCCGCCGACGAAGGCCGTCTCGTTGGTCATCACGACGAAGCGCGTGGCCTCGCCATCCCTGCGCAGGGTGTAGAGCGGCGAGCGCAGGCGATGGCGCTCGGCGACCACGCTCAGGTCATGGCGGATGGCCGCGAAGTCCGCCCCGGTGGCGTCCTCGGGGCTCCGCACGCGGGCGTGGGCGACCCCGTCGACGCCGGCCGCGGCCTCGGCGGCGATGGCCTCGAGGCTCTCGGCAGCGGCGTCGACCCGCGCTCCGAACCGCCACCCGAGGAGACCGCCCACCACGCCCGCGGCGACGAACGCACCGAGCAGGCCACGGAGCACCGCGCGCGCGGGCGTCAGATTGGACGCGATAGGGGGCGTGGCGATCGTTGGCGGGGGCACCGACCGAGTAGACCCCATGCCCCGGGCCGACGCAACGGCGAGCCCGCGTCAGCGATCCGCGAGCCAGGCGACGAGGTCGTCGGCCCCGCCGAGGTGCTGACCGTCGACGAAGATCTGGGGCGTGGTGTGCGCCGTGGACAGCGCGCGCAGACGCAGCGGCGTCGCCGCCAACTCGTCGTAGTCGAGGCCGACCTCGGCCAAGGCGCGCTTGGCGCGCAGACAGTGCCCACAGCCGGGCTTGGTGAACATCACGATGGCCGGGGGCGCGGACACGCCCGGCGCGACGTGGGCCAACATGGTGTCGGCGTCCGACACCTCGAAGGGATCTCCGGGCTTCTCGGGCTCGATGAACATGCGCTCGATCACGCCATCGCGCACCAGCATCGAGTAGCGCCACGAACGCTCGCCGAAGCCGACGGCGCGCTTGTCGACCAGCAGGCCCAGGCCCGCCGTGAACTCGCCGTTGCCGTCGGGGACGAAGGTGAGGCGGTGGGCGTCCTCGTCCTTCTGCCAGGCCTCCATCACGAAGCCGTCGTTCACCGAGATGCAGACCACGTCGTCGACGCCGTTTGCGGCAAAGACGGGCTGCAGCTCGTTGTAGCGGGGCACGTGGGCCGACGAGCAGGTCGGCGTGAACGCGCCGGGCAGGCCGAACACGATCACGGTCTTGCCGGCGAAGAGGTCGCCGCTGGTGAAGCTGTGCCAGTCGCCGTCCTTGCGGGCCTTGAAGGTGACCTCGGGGACGCGCTGACCTTCGCGGTTCTGAAGCATGGGGGACTCCTTTGGGGTGGGGGTTCGGGGCGGCCGTTGGTTGGTTGTGCGGCCCGCCATCGGTTGCGGCCCGCCATCGGTTGCGTCCGGCGTCTACAGCAGGGAGCGTGCCAACGCCACGTCGGTGCAACCCGTCTGCCGGACGCGGGCCCTCGCGGGGGCGTGTCAGCGAGAGGCGCCGATCGCGTACCCTGCCGCCATCGGGGAGGTGACCCTTGCGCCCAGCGCTGCATCGACCGCGGCATCCAACGCTGATTCCGGGGCCCCATCCGGGGCCGCCTCCGGGGCCGGGGCGTCGCGCGGCGGGGCTCATCCTCACCCTCGCGGTCGCCCTGGGCGCGGGCTGTGAGGGCACGCCGTCCGACGAGAGCGTCGATCTGGACGCGGCGCCCCCAGTCGATGCGCGCCGCCCGGACGCGCGGCCGACGACGCTGGACGCCGCGCCGGCCCCGGCGGATGACTTCGGTGAGGCTTGCACCGCCTCGGCCGACTGCCGGAGCGGGTTCTGCGTGGCCGGCGCGGGCGAAGCGCGCGTCTGCAGCCGTCGATGCGGCGACGACGCCGACTGCCCGGCGGACTGGCTCTGCCGGCAGGTCACCAACGCCGAGGCCGACGTCACCTTCATCTGCGTCCCGCGCGAGGCGCCCTGCGGCGGAGCCGATCTGGCCACTGACCTCGCCCACTGCGGCGCCTGCGATCACCCGTGCGCGGCCCTGCCCGGTGCCGATCCCGCCTGCATCGGCGGCGCCTGCGCGGCCGGTCCCTGCCGCGAAGGCTTTCGTGATCTGGACGGCGACCTCGCGAACGGCTGCGAGTACCCCTGCCTCCTCACCCGCGGCGGCGTCGAGGCCTGCGACGCCATCGACAACGACTGCGATGGCACCTCCGACGAGGGCTTCGACCTCGAGCGCGACGCCGCCCACTGCGGCGCCTGCAACGCGCCGTGCGCGCCGCCCAACGCCGTCGGCGCCTGTGTCGTGGGCGCATGCGAGGTCGCCGACTGCGCGCCGGGCTTCGCGGACGAGGACGGCCGGGCCGACAACGGCTGCGAGGCGGCGCGATGCCAGCCGAACGACACGCCCGAGATCTGCAACGGCTTCGACGACGACTGCGACGGTGCCATCGACGAGGGCATCGACCTCGCCGCCGATCCAGACCACTGCGGAGCGTGCGACACGCCGTGCCGGCCCGCCGACGCCCGCGGTGACTGCGTCTCGGGCGTCTGCACGGTGGGCGCCTGTCGGGACGGCTTCCTCGACCTCGACGGCGCGCCCGAGGACGGCTGCGAGTACGCCTGCGCGGGCGTCGCCCCCGACGACCTTCGCTGCGATGGGCGCGACGACGACTGCGACGGGCAAATCGACGAGGACGTGGATCTCGACGCCGATCCGGCCCACTGCGGCGCCTGCGACGTGCGCTGCGAGCGGCCCGGCGCGATCACCACCTGCGCCGACGGCCGCTGCGCGCGGGTGGCCTGTGAGGACGGCCGCCTCGATCTGGACGGCGATCCCGACAACGGCTGCGAGGTGGGCTGCGTGCCCGCGCCCGAGCAGTGCAACGGGCGCGACGACGACTGCGATGGGCGGGTGGACGAGGACTTCGACCTCACCACCGATGCCGCACGCTGCGGTGCCTGCGATCACGCCTGCGCCTTCCCAGGCGCCGCCGCCCTCTGCGTCGACGGCGCCTGCGCGCTGGGCGCCTGCCTCGCCGGCCTGGCCGACCAAAACGGTGACCCCGCGGATGGCTGCGAGTACGCCTGCGTGCCCACGCTGGGCGGCCGCGAGGCCTGCGACGCCATCGACAACGACTGCGACGGCGACACCGACGAGGATACCGATCTCGCCGCGGACGTCGACCACTGCGGCGCCTGCAACCACGCCTGCCGCCTGCCCAACGCGACGCCCGCGTGCGTGAACGGCGCCTGCGCGATCGGGGCCTGCCTGGGCGACTTCCAAGACATCGACGGCCGGCCCGAGGACGGCTGCGAGTCGGGGTGCGTGCCCTCGAACGGCGGCGTCGAGATCTGCGACGGGCTGGACAACGACTGCGATGACGCCGCCGACGAGGGCTTCGATCTCGACGCCGATCTCGCTCACTGCGGCGCCTGCGGCCGAGCCTGCGCGCCCCCCGGCGCCGAGGGCGTCTGCCGCGCGGGGCTGTGCGCGGTGGCGGCCTGCGACGCGGGCTTCGTCGACCTGAACGGCGACGCCCGGGATGGCTGCGAGTATGCCTGCGCGCCGAGCGGCGACGAGACCTGCGACGGCGAGGACGAGGACTGCGACGGCCGCGCCGACGAGGGTTTCGACCTTCAGCGCGACCCATCTCACTGCGGCGGCTGCGACCACGTCTGCGCCTTCGACCAGGGCGTCCCCGCGTGTCAGGGCGGCGCCTGCGTCCTGGCGGGCTGCGCGGAGGGCTTCGTCGACCGCGACGGGGACACCGCCAACGGCTGCGAGTGCCGCGTGCGCGACGGCGGGGTCGAGACCTGCGACGGCGTCGACCAGGACTGCGATGGCCGCGTCGACGAGGGCTTCGACCTGCAGGGCGACGCCCGCCACTGCGGCGCCTGCGGCCACGTCTGCGCAGCCGAGAACGCCGTCGCGGTGTGCCGGGACGGCCAATGCGCCGTGGGCGACTGCGCCGCGGGCTTCGCGAACCTCGACGGCGATGCCGCCAACGGCTGTGAGTGCGGGCTGCAGGCCGGCGGCGTCGAGGCCTGCGACGGCGCCGATCAGGACTGCGATGGCCGCGTCGACGAGGGCTTCGACCTTCAGAGCGACGTCCGCCACTGCGGCGCCTGCGGCCGCGTCTGCGCCCCCGCGCACGCCACCCCGCTCTGCGCCGCCGGCCTGTGCCGCGTCGACCAGTGCGCCGCGGGCTTCGCGAACCTCGACGGCGATGCCGCCAACGGCTGTGAGTGCGGCCTGCAGAACGGCGGCGTCGAGCGCTGCGACGGCGCCGACGAGGACTGCGATGGTCGCGTCGACGAGGGCTTCGACCTGCAGGGCGACGTCCGCCACTGCGGCGCCTGCGCCCGCGCCTGCGCCCCCGAGCACGCCACCCCGCTCTGCGCCGCCGGTCTGTGTCGGGTCGATCAGTGCGCCGCCGGCTTCGCGAACCTCGACGGCGATGCCAGCAACGGCTGTGAGTGCGGTCTGCAGAACGGCGGCGTCGAACTCTGTAACGGCGCCGACGAGGACTGCGATGGTCGCGTCGACGAGGGCTTCGACCTTCAAGGCGACGTCCGCCACTGCGGCGCCTGCGCCCGCGCCTGCGCCCCCGAGCACGCCACCCCGCTCTGCGCCGCCGGTCAGTGTCGGGTCGATCAGTGCGCCGCCGGCTTCGCGAACCTCGACGGCGATGCCACCAACGGCTGTGAGTGCGGTCTGCAGAACGGCGGCGTCGAACTCTGCAACGGCGCCGACGAGGACTGCGACGGCCGCAGCGACGAGGGCTTCGACCTTCAGGGCGATGCCGCGCACTGCGGCGCCTGCGGCCGCGCCTGCGCCTTGCCTCACGCCACGGCGGGCTGCAGCGCCGCGGCCTGCACGATCTCGGCGTGCGACGCGGGCTTCGTCGATGCGAACGGCGAGGCGCCCGATGGATGCGAGCTCGACTGCGCCGGGGCCGGCGCGGGCTCACCGGCCTGTGGCGTCGCCTACGCTGGCACCTACGACCTCGGGGCGCCGGCCAGCTATGTCTGCCACGACACACTGTTCGGCGACGTCGCCTACTCGCTGAACGTGACGGCCTTCACGTTCGCGGTCCCCGGCGATCTGCGCATCACGGGCGGCCCGGCGCCGATGAGCGACGCGCCCGCCCCGGTCGATGGCAGCTTCGGCGCGACCGGCGCCATCGACGGCGGGCCCTTCGGGTGCACCGAGAACTACACCCTCGACGGCAGCTTCACCGACGGCGACCACTGGGCCGGGCTGTTCGGTGTCAGCTTCTCGGGCCTCGCCTGTGACTTCACGGACTGCGTGGCCCGCAGCTTCATGGTCGTCGGCACGCGACGTCCCTGAGGCGAGACCCTGCCCTTCGGCGCTCGACCCCATCGAGCCGACCGTGATGCCAGCGACCGTTCACCCGCCGAAAGCTGACCGCCGACCGCGGGAGGCTGAGAGCTGACCGCCGAGAGCGCCTGAACGATGAGGGGTCAGCCAGGATCCGGTCCGCGATCGAGGCGCCACCATCCGACGATGGTAACGCCGAGGACACGGACCCTGACCGGATGGAAACGCCGCGAAGGCATCGCCGCGCCCGGGGGGCGACGCGTCAGGCTGGCCAGCGCCAGACCTTCTTGCCATCGGCGCCGCGCTCGTCCTCGAAGGGCTGGGCGATGCCGAGGTTGCGACCGATGCGCCGGATGGGCTCGATGATGGCCCCGAGCTGCTTGGCGCGCTCGAAGCCGAACATCTCCATCGCCTCGTCGGAGCTGACGCGCCCCTGCGCCTGCAGCCTGCGCATGAAGCGCGCCGCGTCATCGGGGAGCGCGGCCAGAAGGCTGTCGATCTCGGCGGCGCGCTTGCCGACCGAGGCGGCGCGCGGCGAGGGTACCTTGGGCCGGGCGCTGCCGGCCGGGGCTGCCTCGGCCTTGGGACGCCGGCGGATCGGCGGTTGCGCGGCGGAC
>CALBMW010000186.1 GCA_937896275.1 uncultured Myxococcales bacterium | reverse complement strand
TCGTGCCCGACGCGGCGCCGCCCGTGCCCGACGCCGCGCCGCCACCGCTCGACGCTGCCCCGCCCGAGCCCGACGCGGCGTTGGCCCTCGACGCGACCACCCTGCCCGTCGTCGCGGTGGGGCCCGATGCGGGGCAGACGGAGTGGATGGTCGGTCCACCCATGCCCGCCGACGCGCCCGAGGGGATGGTGCGGATCCCCGCCGGCCACGTGACGCCCGGCCTCTCTGCGGCCGGCCTCGCGCTGACCGTCGCCCAGTGCAAGACCGACGTCCTCGGCATGCGCTCCACCAATTGGTGCGACGCGGCCTTCGACGCCGAGGCCGCCGGCGAGCCCATCGCGGTGGCCGGCTTCTTCATCGACGCGCTCGAGGTCTCCCAGTCGCAGTACATCGACTGCCGCGAGAAGGGCCACGACTGCTACCCGCTCTACCTGACCTGGGAGCTCGGCGATCAGCCGGCCACCGGCGTCAAGCGAGCCATGGCAGAGTACTTCTGCGCATGGCGTGGCGGTCGTTTGCCCACCGCGCTCGAGTGGCTCTACGCCGCGCGTGGCGGCGACGTGCGCACCTACCCGTGGGGCGAGGCGCCGGTCGTCGAGGGCGGCGTTCACCGCACCAATATCGGCAAGGCCGGCGTGCGTGGCGGCTTCTCCGAACGCGCCGATGGGCACAAATACGCAGGCCCGGTCACCGCCTTCGCCGATCGGAACGCCAGCCCCTTCGGCGTCGCCAACCTGTCGGGCAACGTGCGCGAGTGGACCTCGACGGACGCGGACGGCAAGGCCGTCGCCATGGGTGGAGGCTGGCGCGACGCGCCCCACGACCAGCGCGTGACCAAGCGCGATCTGCTCGTCCCCACCGACTTCGCCAACGACCTCGGGTTCCGCTGCGTGATCGACGCGGCGGCGCGGTGACCATGGATCATCTTCACGAAGCCCTCCGCGCCGCCTGGAGCGAGGCCCGCGCCGGGCGCGGCCGGGTGCTGCACCTGATCGCGCCGGTCGGCAGCGGCCGCTCCACCATCCTCGGGCGCTTCCTCGAGTCGGTCGACAGCCCGGGCGAGGGCGCGGCGGTCGTCAGCGCTCGCTGCGGGGACGAGGATCGCGTCCAGTCGAGCGCTCGCGGCGTCCTCGAGGAGCTCGTGACGCGCGTCGCCGAGGGCGTGCGCGCGATCGCCGCCAGCAACGACACCGATGACCAGGCCAACGCGGACGGCGAGGTTCCCTGGCTGCTGCCGGGCGCGGACTTCCTGCACGCGGCCACGGACATCGCCTCGCTGCCCGGGACGAACGAGGGCTCGCCTGCTCCTGGTCGTGACCGTATCTACGCGGATTTACTACTGGATATCGCGCGCGAGCACCCCGTGATGGTGGTGCTCGACGACGCCCATCGCGCGGACGTCCAGACGCGCGCGCTCATCGAGGCGGTCGCCGCGGGCCTCGATCCGGACCAGGCGCACCGGCTGCTGCTGGTGCTCGCCAGCGCGCTGCCGCTGCATGACGAGGGCACGCCGGCCCCCGCCCCGTGGCTGCCGGCGCCGGCCGACGAACGCACCCTCGAGCCCCTGCCGGCCGACGCCATGACCGAGCGAGCCAGGCTTCGCCTCGCGCGCTACGGCGAGCCCACCGACGCGCTGCTCGAGCATCTGCTGGGGGCGGCCTTTGGCAACGCGCTGGTGCTCGACGCGCTGATCGGGCTGTCGGAGCACGCGGGCGCTCTCAAACGCGGCGGCCCCGTCGACGATCCAGGCCTGGGCGGTCGCCCGGGCCACGCGGGCCTTCGCGCCTTGGCCCGCGGAGGGCTGCCCGCGCTGCCGGCCCATGTGCTGGCCGATCTGCGCACGGCCGCGGTGGTGGGCGCCCGCTTCGACACCGAGCTGTTGGCGCGTGTGTGGACCGTGCCGGTCGAGGCCGCTCGCCTCCGCATCGACGCCCTCGTCCAGACCGGGCTGGTGCGCCCCGAGCCCGAGGGCTGGGCCTTCGTGTCGGTCCACGTCGGCGCTCACTACGCCGAGACGCTGCCGGCCACGGAGCGCCAGGTCCTCGACGCGCGCCTCGGCGCCCTGC
This sequence comes from uncultured Myxococcales bacterium, assembly GCA_937896275.1. GTDB lineage: Bacteria > Myxococcota_A > Bradymonadia > UBA7976 > UBA1532 > JACKDN01. The sequence goes on along the minus strand of CALBMW010000186.1, from coordinate 4,432 downwards.
TGCGAGCGCTGGCCCACGCCGAGGACGACGAGGCCGATCGCCCGCGCAGCCACCTCGACGTCACCGAGACCTGGTCCGAGAACCGCCGCCGCGACCACGACCAGCGCGTCGAGCAGGAGCGCCTCTGGGCGGCGGTGCGCCACTTCGCCCAGGCGGGGCGCCACGCGGCCGCCGCCGAGGCCGCGGTCACGCTGGTGGAGCGGCTCTTCGAGACCAGCGGCGGCTACTCCTACCTGGCCGGCCGCTTCGGCCGCCGCGACGACCGGGCGCGCCGGCACCGCATCTACGCCGCCCTCACCGAGGCCAGCACGCGGCAGGCCCTGGCCCGCGCGGCCGACCTCGGCGACGGGGTCGATCAGGAGCTGCTGGCCATCAACGTGCGCCTGATGACGGTGCACGCCCGCTTCAAAGAGGTGATGGGCGACTTCACCGAGGCCCGCCGCAGCGCCGACGCCGCGGTCGAGCTGGGCGCTCACCTGCCCGACGCCGGCCCTCGCCTCGAGGCCATGCGCGTGCGCGTCGAGGTCTGCTACGCGGCCGGCGACAACAACGCTGGCCGTCGCGCCCTCGTCCAGCTGCTCGGCGCCCTCGAGCGCGCCCCGCGGGCCGAGGCGATCCGCATCAACGGCTGGTTGGCCGAGGCGGTGGGTCGCTGGGAGTGGATCGGACTGCAGGGCCGCCTGCTCCCCTTCCTGCTCGAGCGCCTCGGTGAGCTCGGCGCCGATCGCGAGGCGATCAAGGCGCGCATGGAGTGGCTGGCCGCTGCGATGGAGTTCGACGACAACGCCGCCGCCGAGGCGATGCTGATCGAGGTCACCCGAGAGGCCGAGCGGGTCCAGCAGACGCCGTACCTGGCAGAGTTGCTGGCCATCTACGCGACCGATCTCGTGCAGAACCAGGTCGACGCCCACTACGACGCGCTCAGCGGCGAGTTCTACCCACCCGATCTCTTCGGCGAGGGCACCGGCCCCACGACGCTGCCCCTCCCCGAGCGCCTCGGGCGCCCGCTGGATCTGATGACGCGGGCCGAGGTGCTGGCCGATCAGTGCGGCAACAAGGTCGCTCAGCTCCGCGTGCTGACCACCATGCTCGGTGTCATCTACGACACCCGCGAGCGCTTCGCCGATCTGCTGGACCGCTGGCTCGCGCCCGAGGTCGATGAGCGCCCCGTTCGCCTCGACGAGCTGGTCGATGCGCTGGAGCACGGCTTCTTCGACGTCGAGCACGTCGAGGCGCTGAGCGAGCGCACGCTGGTGCTGGCCCAGCAGATGGGGCTCGATCAGGTGCTCGCCGACACGGTCTACGAGGCCCTCGACCGCGAGCTGCCGGGCGCCGCGCGTCGGGCGGACACCCTGTTCGATCTCACGCGCGAGGCCTACGAGCGGGTGGGGGACACCTACGGCCTCATCACCTTGTCGCTCGTTCGCCTGCGCCACCTCGAGCGCCGCGGGGAGTCGGTCGAGGACGAGATCAACGCCGGCCTCGATCTGCTCGAGAAGCGCGTCGAGCAGCTCAACGCCGAGCAGCGCGCCTTCGTGCACTGGCGGTACGGCGAGCTCTTCCTCGAGCAGCCCGACCGCCTCGACGAGGCCGCCCTGCACCTGGATCAGGCCATCGCGCTCTACGACCAGGTGGGCGACGTCGAGCACATGCAGACAGTGGGTGATCTGCTCCGCGACCTGTACCGCAAGCAGGGCGATCTGGGTCGCTACCGCACCCTGCGCGAGCGCTTCCGCGCCCTGCAGCAGCGCGCCCCCGGCGTCGATCCGCTGGGCCTCGAGCTGCGCGTCGAGCACTTGCTCAACCTCGCCCGCCAGGAGCCCGACGACGAGCGCGCCATCGAGATGGTCGAGCGTTGCGTGCAGCTCTTCAGCCGGATGCCCGACGGCACCACGCGCATCGACGAGTGTTTCGTCGAGATCAGCAAGATTTGCCGCCGCCGCGCCGACGAGTCGCAGAGCGAGGGCGGCTTTCGTGACTGGCTGCGCCGCTCGCTCGACGCCGTCCGCGTGGCCACGCAGATCAACCGGGGGCTGAGCAACTTCCACCGTGTTTTCGAGGAGTTCCACGAGCTCTTCGATGACCTGCTCGGTCTCGGATCCTATGACGAGTACCTGCGCGTGCGGGCCGAGAGCCGCGAGCTGGCCTTCTCGGTGGGCAACGTCGCCGAGCTGCTCTACCTCTTCGACGAGCACGTTCAGTACGACGCCGACAGCGGCTTCGACTTCGCGCGCCTGCCGGAGGTGCGGGGCTTCTACGAGGCCCTGGTGCGCTACCTGCTCGGCCTCGGCGCCCTGGAGCAGGCGCTCTCCACCCAGCGCAACTTCGTCCGCTTCCTGACCGCGATCGGCGAGCCGGAGATGGCCTCGCAGTATCAGGGGCGACGGCTGGAAGCATGACGGACGGCCATCGACGCGGCGCGCGAAGGCGGCGCTGTTCAGCCCTTCATCGGCGCCGACCGTCTTGGGCCTCGCGCGCCGGTCTCGACGCTTTGCGCTGCGTGGGGCCTGGTCGACCCTCGTGAGATCCGCTGCCGGGCTGCTCCTGCTCCTGTTGAGCGGCGCCGCGGGAGCCGAGGCGCCCGTCGAGCGCACCCGGTCGGTCCAGCTCGGCCCTGACGTCGACGGCCCCTCCGATCCGCTCCCCCTGTACTTCGATCAGCGCCTGACGCTGGTGCTGCCCGAGCGCGTGCGCCTCGCGGTGCCCGGCAGCCCGGACGTGCTCACGGCGGCGATCCGCGATCAGCTGGTCGTGCTCAGCCTCGTCGACTCGGACTGGGTCCGCGCGAAGCGCCCCACCACCAACCTGACGGTGCTCACCGAGGGCGGGACCGCGTTCACCTGCCGGGTGGCGGTCGCGCGCACCGCGGACGAGGCGTCCATCGACCTCGTGCGCGTGCTGGCCGATCCGTCCGTCACGCGCCGCGCAGGCCCGGAGGCGGTCGCGCTGGTCACGGCGTGGCTCCGGGACGGCGCGGCGGGCGTCCCGGTCGAGGTGGCCCCCCTGTTCGCGCCGCTGGCGGCCGAGGTCGACGCGCGCGCCCGTCACCAGGTGGCCGGCTGGGTCGCGGTGGGCGGCGCCGAGCGACTGGCCGACGCGCGCCGGACCAAGCAGGACTTCATCTACCTCACCAGCCACGGGCTGGTCCGCGTCGGCCCCTTCCTGCTGGCGCGTCTCACCGCGGCCAACCACACCCAGCCGCCCTTCACGATCGGCGCGGTGAGCGTCGCGGTCGACGGCCGGCCTCTCGACGCCCTGGTCGAGATCCCCGACCGCGTGGTGCCGCCCGACGGTGAGCCGCGCGGGCTGGGCGTGCTCTTCCCCGCCGACGCGCTGCCCGCCGACGCGACGCTCGGGGCCGAGGTCTGCGAGCAGGCCACCGTGCCCCGCTGCGTGTCGCTGGTGATCCGGTGAAGCCGACCGCCCCGATGCAGGCGCTGGAGGGTCTCGAGATCGCCGGCCACCGGGTCGGCCGCCCGCTCGGTGAGGGCGGCTTCGGCACCGTCTTCGAGGCCACCGATCTGGCGCTCGACCGGCGCGTCGCCTTCAAGGTGCTCCAGGCCCTCGAGCCGGCGCACCTGGCTCGCTTTCGCGACGAGGCGCGGCTGCTGGCCCGGATCGACGATCCCCACGTCGTCCACGTGTACCAGGTGGGCCAGCTGCCGGACGGCGCCCCCTTCCTCACGATGGAGTTGTTCGGCGAGCCGCTCCACCACGTCTTCCCGCGAGGTCGCGCCGTCGATCCTGATCACGCCGTGCGGCTCGTCGCGCAGGTGCTGCGCTCCCTCGTGGCCGCCCACGGCGCCGGCGTGGTGCACCGCGACATCAAGGAGTCCAACGTCCTGGTCGACCGCGCCACCCTGGTCGCCAAGCTCTGCGACTTCGGCATCGCGCTGGCCACCGAGCCCCTGCCGGGCGCGGACGAGCTCACGCGCGGCGGCGTCATCGGCACCCCGCACTACATCGCGCCCGAGCGCCTGCAGGGCGTGCGCGACGATCCGCGCAGCGACCTCTTCGCGGTGGGCGTGGTCTTCTATCGCCTGCTGACCGGGCGGCGGCCCTTCGAGGTGCCCGGCGGCGATCCGAGGGCCATCGCGTTGCGCATCGCGACCGCCGACGTCGAGCCCCCGGCGGCCGTCCCGCGGGCGCTGGCGCGCGTCTGCGTGAGGCTGTTGGCCCGCGACCCCGATCTGCGGCCGGCCACCGCGCACGATGCCCTGGTCGAGCTGATGCGGGCGTGGCGGGCCGATCCGACGGCCTCCATTCCGGGCGCGGTGGACCTCGCGCGCCTGCCGATCGGTCCACCCCCGACGTCGCCGGGGCCAGCTCGCCCGCGTCGGTGGGCTGCGCCCTTGCTCGCCGGCGCGCTGTTGGTTTGGGTGACGGCGATCGTGATCGGCTGGCGTGCCCCGTCGGGGGCGCGCGCCGTTGC
>CALBMW010000185.1 GCA_937896275.1 uncultured Myxococcales bacterium | reverse complement strand
GCTGGACCGAGCCGCCCCCCGCACCCGAGGCGCCCCTGGCCTTCGTCGACGCGACGCGCGCGGTTCAGCTGAGTTGGCTGCCGCCGCCGCCGCCGGCCTCGCGGGTGCGCGTGCTGCGGGACGGCGCGCAGGTGGCCGAGGCGCCGGTCGATGCGGCGGGCGTGACCGACGCGCCGCCCGCGGGCGAACATGCCTACATCCTGATGGCCGTGGGTCCGACCTTCGTGACCGGCCCGTCGCCCGCCTCCCTCGTCCTCGTGCCCCCGGAGTCGCCATGACGGGCAACGTCCGTTCGATGCTGGTCCTGGCGCTGCTCGCCGCCCCCGCCCACGCCAAGAGCCCCCCTGCCTTGCGCGGGACGCACGGCATGGTCGCCTCCGACAACGCGATCGCTTCGCAGGTGGGCGCCCGCATCCTGGCCGACGGCGGCGACGCGGCCGACGCCGCTGTCGCCACCGCGCTCGTCCTCGGCGTCGTGCAGCCCTTCGCGTCCGGCATCGGCGGCGGCGGCTTCGCGGTGGTGTGGCGCACCGACGAGAAGAAGGGCTACGCGCTCGACTTTCGCGAGGTGGCGCCCGCGGGCGCGAGCAAGGACATGTACCTCGACGCGGCGGGCGAGGTGATCCCGGGCGCCAGCACGCGGGGACCACGCGCCGCCGGCGTCCCCGGCGAGGTGGCGGGCCTGTGGGCGCTGCACCAGGCGCACGGGAGGCTGCCCTGGGCGAAGGTCGTCGAGCCCGCCCTGCGCTTGGCCCGCGACGGCTTCCCCGCGCCGGCCCTGCTCGCCGAGCGCGCCCGCGACAAGCAGGCCGAGCTCGCCGAGCGCCCCGCCCTCGCCGCCGTCTTCCTGCCGAGGGGCGAGCCCATCGCCGAGGGCGCGACCGTGAAGCGCCCTGCCCTCGCCGCGACGCTCGCCGCCGTCGCCAAGGGCGGCGCGGAGGCGTTTTACCGCGGACCCGTCGCGAAGAAGCTCGCGGCCGCCATCAAGGCCGACGGCGGGCTGATCACGGCCGACGATCTGGCAGGCTACGCGACCAAGGTGCGCCCCGTCGTCGAGACCACCTGGCGCGGTCAGCGCATCCTGTCGATGCCCCCCCCCAGCAGCGGCGGCGCGGTGCTCATCGAGGTGCTGCGCGTGCTCGAGGGCGACGACCTCGACGCGATGGGGCACAACAGCAGCGCCTACATTCACCGGCTGGCCGAGGCCCTCAAGCACGCCTTCGCCGACCGCGCGCGGGTGATGGGCGATCCCGACTTCACCCCGGTGCCGGTCGACCAGCTCATCGGCGACGCCGCCCGCGACCGCGTGCGCGAGGCCTTCGACCCAGCCCACACGCTCGCCCGCGACGCCTACGGCGCCCCCAACGGCCTGCCCGCGGACGGCGGCACCAGCCACTTCAGCGTGATCGACCGCTGGGGCAACGCCGTCGCCCTCACGACCACGGTCAACACCTCCTTCGGCAGCATGTACGTCGCCGGCGCGACGGGCGTGCTGATGAACGATCAGATGGACGACTTCGTGTCCAAGCCCGGCGTGCCCAACGCCTACGGCCTCGTCGGCCGGGCCGCCAACGCCATCGCGCCCGGCAAGCGCCCGCTCTCGAGCATGACACCCACCATCGTGCTGAAGGATGACAAGGTCGTGCTCGTGGTCGGCGGATCGGGCGGCCCGACGATCATCACGGGCACGCTGCAGGTGCTGCTCAACATCCTGGCCTTCGACATGGATCCCCTGGCCGCGGTGCAGGCGCCGCGCATCCACCACCAGTGGGTGCCCGAGGTGCTGCTGCTGGAGTCGGAGATCCCGATGGACGTGGTCGACGCGCTGAAGGCGCGCGGGCATCAGGTCAAAGTCGTCGACCGCTTCAACGCCGTGCAGGCGATCGAAGTGGACGGCGCGGTGATGCGGGGGGCGAGCGATCCGAGCAAGCTGGGGGCGCCCGCCGCGGCGCCTTGAGACGCCCGCGCGGCGGCGGTCTACCCTGCTGCCTCCCTCGGTCGCCCGCCTCCCTACCCCTGCACCACGCTCCGCGCCCGGCTCAGCCGCGTCCGCGGCTGCATCTCGCCCCCGCTGTCGACGTCGAGGCCGAGCCACACGATGTTGGGCAGCTCCGTCGGCAGGTGCTGCCTCAGCCCCAGCAGCACCTCGAACTCCCCGGTCTCGCTGATCTGCATCTCATGGCGCTCGCGCCACACCGGATCGGCGGCCTCCTCCTCGACGTAGAGCGCGAAGTGCATCGGCACGCGCCCCGAGAAGGCCTCCTGCCCATCGAGCAGCACCCCCTCGAAGCGCAGCGCCGCGGGCGCGGGGCCCTGGACACCGGGGACGCCCTCGACGCCGGGCAGCGGCACGCCGTCCTCGTCGACCGCGTCCTCTTCGCGGTCCTCGAAGCCCGTGCGGACCTCGCCCCCTTCCCCGCCGTCTCCGAAGATGCGCGCCTTGAGGCGACCGAAGAGGCCAGGCTTCTTGGGCTTGAAGGCCGGCTCCTTCTTGGGTGCCTCGGCCTTGGGCTCGGCCTCGGCCAGCGCTTCGAGCGGCGCCACACGGTCCAGCACCTGCAGCAGGTCGAACTCGTCCTGCTCGGTCCACTCCGGGTCGTGCGGCGACTTGGGCAGCGTAGGATCGCTGTAGGGCAGCGCCTTGACTGCGTGCCACATGCGCTTGCACAGATCGCCCAGCGCCCCCTTGGCCACCTCGGTCGTGTGGAAGAGCAGGCGCCGCGCCTCGCGCCCCTGGTGGTGGTAGAGCACCTCGAGGGCCGCCATCTGCAGGCCCTCGTCGTCCTTGATCGGCTTGTACTGGCCCAGCAACGACTTCTCGCCGAGCGTGCCGAGCATCGCGCTGAAGAAGGACACGTACCGCGTGGGATCCACGCGCGCGAGGTTGAGCGCGATCGCCCGCTTCTCGCGGTCGCTGGTGGCGTGGCCCTGCCGAACGTGGTTGACCAGATACAGGCCCAGGGCCTTCTCGCCGCTCCAGCCGATGCGCTCGATGACCTCGACGCGCACGGCCGTGTCGGGATCGCGCAGGTGGCTCAGCAGCATGTTGCGCAAGGCCTCGCTGCTGAAGGGCATGGTGCGGATGACGCTGCGCCGCACCTCGATCTCGGGGTGGGCGATCACCTTCTGGAGGAAGATGTACGTGTCCTCGTCCTCGGGCGAGAGCAGCGAGAGCGTCACCTCGACCAGGGCCGAGTTCACCGCCTTCTTTCCCCAGAAGTGCACGTCGCTGCCCAGCATCTCGCCCGACAGGGTCGAGCGCACCGGCGGCGGCAGCGGCCCGGCCTCCATCAGCGTCGAGACCACGCGCATCAGCGACGCGGCGCGCTCGTCCTGCTCGCGGTGCTTGTGCGCCTGGGCCAGCACCTCCTTGACCGCGACCGCCGCGTTCTCGTCGTCGCCGATCGTGAGCAGCGCGCCGAGTGCGGCGGTGTAGGCCTGGTCGATGTCGCTGGCCTGGGAGAGCCGCGCCGCGGCGAGCGCCTCGATGCCGGCCTCGCGCGCCTCGTCCTCGTGGCCCGTGACCTTCAGGAGCGCCGCGACGGTCGCCAGCGCGCGCGCCCGGTAGAAGGGCTCGGTGATGTGGCGCGCCTCCGCCAGACCCTTGATGGGATCGAGCGCGGCGACGGTCTGATCGGCGCCCTCGAAGCCGGCGTGGGTGGCGGCGTCGACGAAGCTCATGTCGCCGCTGACCATCGAGATGCGGTTGAAGAAGTCGCGCCCACGCACGGCGCGCAGCTTCTCCAGGCCCTTGGCCAGGCGCAGGAAGGTGTCGTCCTCGGGGGTGCCGCCCTCCTCGGCCAGGTCGAGGAAGTCGTCGGTGATGGCCTGCGCGACGTCGGCCACATCGGAGGGCGCGGGCGTACCCTCGAGCGCTCGCGCGTGGTCGCGCTCGCGCCGCAGCTCCTGGAACTCGTCGAAGATGTTGCGCGTGACCGTGAGCAGCATGCGCTCCTCGGCGATGCGCAGCAGGTCGTCGGCGGGATCGAAGCTCGACTCGAGATCGGCCTTCAGCTCGCCCGCGTAGAGCGCGAGTTGCCGCAGGGCCTTGGCGTTCAGCCGCCCGCCATGCTCCTCGGCGAAGGCCGCGCTCGCGGCCGCGCTCGAGCCCGCCTTCAGCTGCCGCGCGAGCATGCTGTAGTAGTGCTTGACCGGCCAGGGCACCGGCACCCGCCGGCCGATGATGTCGCTGTGGAACAGCAGGTCGACGTTCTTGAGATCGGCGCGCCGGAACTTGCGCCGGAGGCTCTGCTCCTCCTCGGCCGCCGTGCCCTCGACGCGGGAGGACACCATGCGGCCGAACTCGAGGAGCTCGGGCTCGCCGATGCCGCTGAGCAGCGTCACCGCGACGATGTTGCGCTGCTCGAAGGTGCCCGCCATCCGACCGATGAGGGTCATCATGCCGAACTTGCGGCGCACGACGCGCAGGGCCGTCTTGGGGTCGAGGAAGGCCTCGGTGCCCTCGCGCTGGACCAGCAGCTCCTGCGCCGACAGCGGCTCCTCGTGGAACTCGTGGGCCATGATGTCCTCGACGCCGGAGGACAGCAGGCTCACCAGGGTCACGCGTCGGCCCTCGGGGCTCTGGAACATGCCGAAGGCGTCGCGCAGGTTGCGGAAGCACTCGGCGCGCTCCGCCGCGGCGTCGGGGTGGTCGGGGATCCACACCTTGAACAGGCTGGCGGTGGTCTTGCGAAGGAGGCTCTTCTCCTTCTCCTCGCTCGACCGCAGGTCCGCGGCCTTCCTCGCCTTGGGTTCCATCGGCACCTCCCTCGCTCGACACACCCTACCCCGCGCGTCGGTGGCGCGCCAGACCGGCCGGCGGGCTGCTAGCATCGGCCCAACCGTGCCGCGCGAGGTGCCCATGCCCCACTCCGAGACTCCCATCGATGCCACCGCCCTGCGTGCCCACTACACCGCCTTCGTGCGCCCGGGGCGTATCCTGCTGACCGGTCACTCACACCAGGCCTGGCCCGACGTGGCGCGCGACGGCATGCTGCGCGCGTTCGACGACGCGGCCGAGCACGTGGACGACAAGTGGGCGCGGGCCGCGGCCCAGGCGGACGCGATCCGCGGCGCGGTGTCGCGGGAGACGGGCGCGCGGGCCTGTGATGTGGCGCTGGCGCCCAACACCCATGAGCTCGTGACGCGCTTCCTCTCGGCGCTCGATCCGCGGCGGAGACACATCGTGACCACCGACGGCGAGTTCCATAGCCTGCGTCGGCAGCTCGAGCGGCTGAGCGAGGCCGGCGTCGAGGTCACCTGGGTGGCGGCCGAGCCGGTGGCGACGCTCGCCGAGCGCCTCGCGGCCGCGGTGCGCCCAGGGACCGCCGCGCTCATGGCGTCGACCGTCCTCTACCGCACCTCGACCCGCGTGCCCCACCTCGCGGACGCCGTGCGCGCGGCGCACCGGGTGGGCGCGCAGGTGCTGCTCGACGCCTACCACGCCTTCATGACGGTGCCCTTCCACGTCGCCGATCTCGGACCGGATCCCGTCTTCGTCGTGGCCGGCGGCTACAAATACGCCCAGTGGGGCGAGGGCTGCTGCTGGATGCGCGTGCCGCCCGACTGCACGCTGCGACCGATCTATACGGGGTGGTTCAGCGACTTCGCCGGGCTGGCCGCGCCGTCGGGCGGGCCCCTGGGCTACGGGCACGACGGCGCCTCGCGGTTCGCCGGCAGCACCTACGAACCCAGCAGCCACTACCGCGCCGCCGCCGTGGTGGCCTTCTTCCAGGCCCAGGGGCTCACCGTGGCGCGGCTGCGCGCCCAATCGACGGCGCAGACCGAGGCGCTGATCGCGGCGCTGCCCGACCTGCACCTGCTGTCGCCCCGCGACCCAGCCGAGAGGGGGGGCTTCGTCGCCTTCGGCGTGCCCGACGCGGGGCGGATCGTCGACGCCCTGCGCCCGCGCGGCATCTTCGTCGATGCGCGCGGCGACGCCCTGAGGCTGGGCCCGGCGCCCTACCTGACCGACGCCGAGCTGGACGTCGCGGCGGACCACCTGCGGTCCGTGCTGCGGGTGCGCGGCGCCGGCGCCTGACCGCTCTCGGGCGGACGCAGGACCGAGCGCACCGCATCGAGAGCGGCGAGACGGTCACGCGGCAGACCGGCATCACCGCCGGCCACACCCACCTCTTCACCTTCCACGCCGTCGGCTGACCCCGGCGCGCGCCGATCCGGGCCTCGGTCGGGCCCGCTGAGCGGCGGCGACGGGCCGCCAGCGTGGGCGCGCGGACTCTTTCTTCTCCGTCCGTGTGCTGTGTTAGGCTGCGCCCTGGTTGCCCCCACGCAGGTGCGGGCGATGGGGGGCGGCGGCTCGCCGGCGGGTGTGCCGCGCGATGGAGTGACGGGTTGTCTCAGGCCACCTCGGACGAAGGCAGCATCGGCAAGCAGCTTCGCGACGTGCTGCGCCGCCTGCGCGACACGGCGGCCCTGCACCCGGCCGAGCCCGACAAGTTTCGAGCCGCCGTCGAAGACGTCACCAACTCGCTGCGGGCGGTCACCGGCGAGTTCGGCGATGTCGAGCTGATCATCTCGACCAACCGCATCCTGATCGGCGAGGAAGAGGCCTACAAGTCCGAGGCCCGCGAGGGCAACCTCGCCTTCGACCTGTTCCAGCAGGGCCTGCGCCGCCTGACCTTCAAGGCGGGCATCGAGGCCGACGAGGTCGAGACCTTCCTCGTCAGCCTCGCCGGCGCGCGCGACGACGATCAGCTCGAGGAGGACTTCGTCGGCAGCCTGTGGCGGACCTCACTGACGAACATCCGCTACCTCGCCATCGACAGCTTCACCGACAAGATTTTCATGGCCGAGGAGCGCTTCGTGGCGCTCTTCCGCGAGATCATCGACGACGTGGTGCCTGGCCTCGCCGAGCTGCCCGAGGAGGACGCCGGCGACCGGCAGCCGCGCCCGCGGGTCGAGCTGGACCCCGCGGACGCGGTCGAGACGGCGGACAGCACCCAGCGGCGCCTACGCCACCCGCTCGAGGAGGACGCGCCCAAGTTCGTCCTCGCGCTGGCGGCGTCTGAGCAGCCGCGGGCCGCCTTCGATCACCTGGTCCACCTGAGCGCCTGCCTCGTCGTCAAGCAGCCCTCGCCGCTCGAGGACGAGGCGCTGCCCGACCTGGTCGTGCGCGCGCTGAGCGGCTACCTGCGGGCGCGCGACTGGCAAGGCTTCGCCATCGCCGCGCGCACGCTGCAGCGCGTGGCCCGCGCGCCGGGCTTCGACGTCGATCTCGCCGACCGGCTCGGCATGCTCGAGCGGGTGGTGGCCGGCGTCGAGGTGCTCCAACACCTCGTGCGGGCGCTCGATCCAGACGCCACCGACTTCACCGCGTGGGCGCGATGGCACTTCGTGGACGCCGGCGTCGTCACCGCGCCGGAGTTGCTCACGGCGCTGAACCACTGCACCAACCCGGCCGGGGTCGAGTTCCTCAAGGATCTGCTGCGCCGCCAGTCGACGGCCTCGCTCGATCCCTGGGCCGAGCGGCTGCGCGACCCCACGCCGGCGGTCGTGCTCGAGGTGCTCGACGTCATCCTCGGCACCGATCTGGGGGCCCAGGCGAGGCCGCTGCTGATCGAGACGCTGCGCCACGAGGCGCCCGAGGTCCGGGCCCGCGCCGTCGAGGGTCTGGCCGGCAGCTACGACCAGTCGGTGCGAGAGGCGCTGCTGCCGCTCCTGCGCGATCCGGCGTCGCCGGTGCGCCAAGCGGCGCTGACCCGCTTCTCGGCGGCGCGCGATCGCTCGGTGGCGCCCTACATCGCCCAGAGCATCCGGGCCCCAGCCTTCGGGGGCTTCGACGAGGACGAGCAGCGCCGCTACTTCGAGGCGCTCGCCCGGCTCGGTGGCGATCGCTTCATCGACGTCTTCCGCGAGCAACTCCGCGTCGCCGACGACCAAGGCGGCCTGGGGCGCCTGTTCAAGCGCGGCAGCAACGCGGTGATCGACGATCCGACGCGGCGCGGCGCGATCAGCGGCCTCGCGATCGTCGGCACGGCCGACGCCCTGGCGCTCATCAACGAGGTCAAGGCCCGCGCCGACCTGGCGCTGGCCGGCCACTGCGACATCGTGCTTCGCCTGGCGGGGCGCGGACAGGCCGACCGCGACGGCGTCCCGGCCGACGTGAAGCAGGCCGTCGAGGAGCGCGCCGGCAGCGACGACATCGACGTCGGGCTCGACCGGATGGGCGACGCGGTGATCTTCGAGCCGGCCGTGCTGCAGGTGAGCCCGCCGGCGCGCCCCCGCCCTTCGCCCGTCGAGACGGCCACGCGCGAGAAGACCAAGAAGAGCACGGACATCCGGCTCGCGGACGACGTGCCGATCAGCGAGCGTCCCCTGCTGTCGCCGGGCGAGGTCTTCCTGCCGATGGACCACCGGCAGCTCAAGGCCGAGCCCTCGGTGACCGGCGGATCGCGCTTCCGGCTGACGAGCCCGCGCGCCGCGCTGGTCGGGGCGCCGGCCGACGAGGAGTCAGCGCCCCGAACGGTCGACGTGCCGAGGCAGGGAGGGCCGGTCCGCATCGTGGAGCGGGCGACGCCGGCGGTCCACGCAGACTGGATGCACCAGCCCGACGCCAGCCTGGAGGACATCCTGCGGGGCTACCTCGCGGCCAGCGACCCGGTGCCCGCGCCGGCGCCCCCGCCGACGCCGACGCCGGAGGGACCCGCGGACTTCGCGACCGCTCGCCCCCCCCCCGACCTGGCGCCGCCGCCCCACGGATCCCCGCCCGCAGGCCGCCCGACCTGT
>CALBMW010000184.1 GCA_937896275.1 uncultured Myxococcales bacterium | reverse complement strand
GAGGGCCTGACGCTGGCCCGGCCGTTCCGCACCCTGACAACCGGGGTGACCTACGACCGCTTCACTGGGCGGCCCATCGACGACGCGCCGTCGCTGACCGAGGCGCACCTGCGAGAGATGGCGCGGATCATCCGCGACAGGCGCGAGCAGGACCCGGTCGTCATCGACTTCAACCACGGGTCGGCGCTCGGCGCGACCCCGGCGCAGGCGCAGACGCTCGGGCTCATCCTCGATGCGTGGGTCGAGCGCACCGCGACCGGCGCAGTCCTCATCGTGCAGCCGGCGTTCAACGACGCGGGCGCCGCGGTGGTGCGCGGGTGCCACGGCGCGTTGTGGTCATCGCCTGAGTTCGTGGTCGGGCCCGTGTTCGACCGGAGCCGGCCAGGTGTGCAGGTCGGAACAGCCGCGGTGCTGGCGGTGAGCCTGACTCCGCGCCCTGCGCAAACGAACGATCTACTCGACCCCGTGATGCTCTCGGAGCGTGTGCGGGACATGGCGCGCCGCGCCACGAAACGAACCGCGGTGAGAGCCGCACCAGGAGACGTCATGGACGAGGCTGCCATCCTCGCCGCGCTCGACGCACTCGGTCTGAGCACCGAGGCGCTCGCAGCCGCGGCCGATGCCATCGCTGCCGCGGAGGGCGAGGAGATCGCCCCCGCCATCATCGCCGCGCTCGACGGCGTGGACGGTGTCGACATCGAGGCGGTCAAGGCCGCGCTGATGCCGCCTGCCGACGACGCTTCGGCCGAGCCGGCGGCCCGCGCCGAGGTCGATGATGCTGAACTCGCCGCGCTCCGCGAGAAGGCGGGCATGGCCGACGCGCTCGCCGAGGAGCTGGCGCAGGTCAAGGCCGAGCTTGACGCACTCCGTGCTCAGGCACAGGCCGACGGCGGTGAGCCCGCGGTGCGGGCCGAGGTGTCGAGCCTCCGCAGCGAACTCGCGCGCTTCCGTGCCGAGGCGAAGGCCGCGGCGCTGCGGGGCGAGGCCGTCGAGGCTGCGATGAAGGTCGCGCGCGCCGAAGCTGCGGCGCAGGTCGCCAAGGCTGAGGACGACGCGTCGTTCGCATCGTTCCTCGGCGACGGCCGCGTCGCGCCGGCTGAGCGCGAGACGTTCATCGCTGCCCGCAGCGAGCACCGCGCCGGCCGCACCGGGTGGTTCGACTCGCAGTTCAGCGACCGCGCCCCGGGCTCGGTATTCACGCGCGGTGAGGTCGGGCACGGTGCCCGTCCCGAGCACGGCGACATGGCGAAGCACCAGGCCATCAACGCATACGCGGCCGAGCACGGGGTCCCCTACGACCGCGCGCTGACCGCCATGCGGTCCATCAATCACCCGGCCGTCTCGGCCACCAACCGGAAGGGGTAACGGCGATGCCGTCGTCCAACTACGAGAGCATCACCGCCGAGGCGAGCACGAACCTCGGCGCGAACGCTGGCTACATTGTCAAGGTCACCAACGCCAACGAGCTTCAGCTCGCGGCCGCGGCGACCACGGTGCCCAAGGGCATCATCGAGACCGCGCGCAACGCGGTCGGCGGCGAGTGCAACGTCGTGCTGAGCGGGTTCGCTCACGTCATCGTCGGCGCCACCTTCACGGCGGGCACGACCACCCCGGCGTTCATGAGCGACGCGGCCGGCAAGGCGATCCCGTTCGTCGCGGACGCGAGCAACTACAAGGTCGGGGAGTTGATCAACTCCCACAAGGATCTGGCGGCCGGCGACGTGTGCGCCTGCATCGTCAACATCGGGACCCTCGACACCCAGAACTGAGCCTGACCCACCGGCCCGCTGGGCCAGGAGTTGAAACATGGCGATCTTCCCGCAGGAATCGCACTTCCGGCCGGTCAACCCGGTCTTCCAGGGCCTCATCGGGGCCATTCACCAGGGCCACTCGAAGGTCATCGCGAGCCGGCTGCTGCCGGGCGTGGACACCGGAGGCAACCGCACCGGCACCATCGTGCAGCTCGGCGACACCGCGTTCGGTGGTGACCTCGACGCCAAGATCATCCGCGCGGAGGGGGCCGACTACTTCCAGTCCCCCGGCGTGCAGATGGCCGCGGCCTCGACGTTCTACTGTCAGCAGCGCGGCATCGAGGCGCGCATCCCGCTGGAACGACTGACCGACGCCGACGTCGCGGTCGACCTGTACCGCATTCAGTTCGAGGCGCTGTCGATGACGATGCTCATCGAGTTGGAGTTGGCGGTCAAGGCGCTCATCGACTCGACCACCTACACGACCACGACCCTCGGCGGGGCCTCCGTGTGGAGCGACAGCGCGGCCGACCCGCTCAACGACATCGAGAACATCGTCGAGGCGGTGAGCCAGAACGGACCCGACGCGAACTCGCTGGTCCTCGCCTACGACGTCGGGTTGGAGTTCCGCCGCCACGCCTCGGTCGCGGACCTGATGCCCACCACGGGCAACCGCCACAGCCTGAGCCGCCCGGGCGCGAGTGCCCTGCTCGCCGACCGCTTCGGCATCCCTGAGGACCGCATCTTCTGGGCCGACGCGTCCTACAACGGCGCTGACATGGGGCAGAGCGCGAGCATCGGCCGCATCTGGTCGGGCAACGTTTGGGCGGGCTACGTCGACATCGGCGCCGGGCGCGCCGGGCCCAACGGTGAGGGCGGCGTCATGGCGCCCATCCGGTCGAGCGCGGCAGCGCGCTTCGTGATGACCGAGGAGATGCTCGACGGCGACGGCAACCTCGAACTCCCCTACCGCGATTATGACTGGGTGCCCACCGACTCGCGCGTACTGCGCGTGGCGAACGCCTATGACCTCGTCGCCCCCAAGGCCGCCCTCGGCAAGCGCCTGGTCGCCTGATGGCGATCTACCGCTTCGACCCGCCCAACGCGGGCGACATCATCCAGGGCGCCGTTTCGGGTTCGCCCCGCAGCTCGCACTGGGGCAGTGTCCTCCGCGCTGGCGACTGCATCGACCTCGACGTTGCGCCTGACCCGCAGTTCATCGCTGCTGGTCTGCACCTCGTCGAGCCCGAGGCGCAGGTCGAAGCGGTGGACCCCCCACCTCCGGTGCTCATCCCCGACGCAGAGCCCGAGGACATCGCAGAGCCTGATGATGAGCCCGATGCGGTGCCTGAGCCTGCACCGGACCTCGATGTCGAGCCCATCGATGTGCCTGCGCCTGTTGACGAGCCCAAGCCCAAGCGCGGCCGTGGCCGTGGGCGTAAGGCGAGGGCATGAGCACAGAGCGCAAGTTCGCGGTCGGCATCGCTGGCCGCTTCGACTGGCGCACCCCTGGGCCGGTGGCGGCAGCGCCTGCGCCGGTCCTCTCCATCTATACGTCGGCAGGCACAGTCGCGCCGACGTTCTCGGTGCTGCGCGCGGCCATCTCGCCTGCGACCATCAGCGCCGACCGCCGCGTGTTGACCGCGGCGTCGTTCGTCTCAGTGACGGGGCAGGCCGGGCCACTCGGCGCGGCGTTTCTGCGCACTGCCGAGTCGGGCGTGTTCCCGGTGCGGGTCATCGCCTGCGACGTCTCAGGCTCGACCGTGACGCTCGCAGAGCCGCTGCCGCGATCTGTCGACGTGGTCGGGTCATCGCTTCAGTGGGCGACGTACACCGCGACGCTCAGTGCGAGCACGGTGACCAACGTCAAGGCCCGCAACATGCGGTGGTCTGTCACCTACACGACGAGCGAGGGCACTGACGTCGCGTCGTCTGCGTCGCGCGCGACTGGGCTTCTGCACGTCGTTTACCAGCCGTTCGACACTGGGCTCGACCAGGCCGAGTTGCTCGGGTTCCTGCCTGACCTCGGCGGCGGGACGCTCAAGTGGCAGGCCGGGTGGGGCCCGCAGATTGAGGCGGCGCATGACCGGCTGGTCAACCGCATCCGCGCAGACCTCGCTGAGCGCGAGCTTTACGAGGATGACATCCACGACCCGTCGCGGCTGCGGGTAGCCCATGCGTACCTCGTCGCGGCGATGCACCACGAGGGCAAGAATCAGGGCCTCGCTGAGTCGATGTACACGATGTTCGCGCGGACCTATGAGGAGGCGATGCGGGTCGTGGCGCTCGACCTCGACGGAGACGGCACCGTCAACGACGGTGAGGGTGCGTCACAGGTTCGAGGCGGCCGCGCCGCTGACGTAGGCGGCATGTTCGCCGCGCTCGACACGACGCTTTATCCGGCGTTCGCGCGCCGGCAAAACCACTGACGGAGGCTCGTATGGGCATCATCGTTCGCCTCGCCCGATGGGCTGCACTCGGCATCGGCGTGCTGTCTTTCGTCGCTGCGCCTGCTGCGGCTGCGCGCCTCAACCTCCGTTCAAGCGACGCGACCCACGTCGCCGTGCTGCCGGTGTCGGTGGGCGCTGCGTGGGTCGACTACGACGCCAGCGACGCGAACGACTTGACCGGCCGCACCCCGGCTGCGGCTGACCGGCTCGTCCAGATGACGTGCAAGAACGACCATGCCACGCAGTCGATGTTCGTGCTGTTCAAGTCAGGCGGGGTCATCGCCACGGCGCTGGCGCAAGAACTCAAGGCCGGTGAGTCCTACACCTGGGCGCTCTATGGCACCCTCGCGACGACCATCAGCCTGCAGGGCTCAGGCGCCGCGACGACCGGCCGATGTGTGCTCTATCTCGAGCAGCAGTGATCGAGACGTCTACCACGCTTGAGGGCCGCCCGCTGAGTCTCATCGAGGTGTGGGACCAGGCTGCGTCGTCGGCCATCGTCCACGGCGCACTCATCCCGAGCATCGTCTGGCAGACGAACCGAGGCCGCGACGTGTTCGGGAAGCCGTTCAAGCCGCTAACCCATGAGTACGCCTATCGGTGGGGGCTCGACCCGGACAAGCCGAGGCAGGTCCGCACGGGTCGGCTGATGACCATCGTGCAAGAAAAGACTGGCAGTGCAGACAGGGCCGGAATCTTGTGGTTCGTCAACCGCCACTCTGGCGGGCTCAGGCTGAACTACAAAGCGCCAGGTGCGTGGGGGTACATCTACGCGCACTCAACGCGCTACTTCCTCGGGTGGAACAGCCGTGGCAGGAAACTGTTCAAGGCCCAGATGTCCGCCATCCTCGATAGGCTGATGCCAGAGGGCCCAGGCCCGCTCGGCGCCAACGGGCCCGAGGAGGGGACGCCATCCGTCATCAACGGCCGCGCTGCGATGGGCGACAGAGAGACTGACAGGGTCGCGCGCCGCACAGCCAAGAAGCTCAAGGCGTCAGACCGTAAGCGCCCGTCGCGAGCGAAGAAAAAGGCGGGCAACTGATGGCGATGGGCATCATCGCGAGCGTTGCGCAGGTCATCTCGACCATGCGCGACCTGGCGCACACGGTCCACGCGGACTCGCCCTACACCTGCCTCGCTGATGCGGGCGGCAGGGTGCCGCAGCTTGAGCACCTCGTCGGTTCAGGCGCGCTCCGCGCCTTCGACGTGCGCCCCGGCAACGACGCCCGCGACGGGGGTATGACGGGCAACCAGGTGCGGCGTGTGGTCGGCCTGACCATCCGGGTGCTCTATCCTCTCGCGGCGTTCAGCGGTGACATCGACGCGACGATTCTGCAGGCGCATGCCGACGCAGCAACGCTCCATGAGGCGCTGTTCGACCCGAGCAACTACGACGAGGCCATCACTGGCCTCGAATCGGTCAGCGACATCAGCGGGCCATCGCTCGACCCGGTCACTGCAGACGAAGCCGACGACGGCTACCCGACAGACCTGATGGCGACGCACACCATGATGCTTTACTACCGGAGGACGTGAGATGGCCAAGGGCGATTTGAAGGCCGCATTCTTCGCGGTAGAGAGTTCAGCGGGCTCGCTCGCGGCAGACGGGACGGTTGACGTTTCGGGGCTGTCCTGGCTCAGCATCGAGGCCACCCGCGCGAGCGTGGTGCCCACTGGTGAGCAGGCAACCAACCCCCGTGACGAGGCGCGCGGGTCGTTCTACGCACTGCCGCCTGAACCGGTGACGGCGTGGGATACCACGGCGCGCATCGACCACCGCGGACCCGGCACGATCACGCTCTCGCAGGTCGTGCGCGGTGTCGGCGGCGGCGGCGGCGGCATTAGCGCCCTCAACGGCATGCCGTGGTACGCCATGCTGGCGTCGTCGATGGCCGATGGTGCCGAGCCTGCCGCGGAGATCGACACCCCGGCAGCAGGGGTGTCGACCACGGCATTCACGCTGACGAGCGCCACGACCATCGTCGAGGGCGATGTGTTCCTGAGCAAGATCGGCGGCAAGGTCCAGGGGTTCCTCTGCACAGACAAGGTCACGTCGACGGGTGTTATCCACACCCCTGCAGCATCGGCAGGGATCACCGCCGCGACCGATGTGCGGACCTGCCGCACTCTGTTCCTCGACCAGTACGCGGGCGGCGTCGGATCGACCTTCGCGCTCAAGCTTGAGGGCCACCTCTGGCGCACCGTCTACACGATGTGCCGCGTGGCCGATGCGACGTTCAAGGTCGAGAACGGCCGGCTCATGCTCGACCTGACGATCCAATACCAGCACGGCCATGATGCGAGCCTCGACTCAGACGTCGCCGACGGAACGAACCGTGCGAGTTTCGCGCCGGGCCGCACGACCGGGCCGCAGCAGCACTTCCGCGGCGTGCGCTGCGTGATCTCGGCCGCGACGCCGGCCGCGGCACCAGCACAGGGCGCAGCGACTGAGATAGCCCTCGACGACTTCACGTTCAAGATCAGTTTCGGCCTGCAGCCCGTCGGCACGTCGAACAACATCATGGGTGCAAGTGACCTTGAGGTCACGATGCCCGAGGTCGAGGTGACCATCACGCCGGCCGATCACACGCTGTGGGCGACGGTCAAGGCCGACTTCCTCACGCCGATCACCGGGCGCACGCTGGTCATCCCCATCGGGCCGCTTGCGACGGCTGACGGGTCGGGCATGGTGTTCCTCATCCCGAACGCCGTCCTGCAAACAGATCCGAAGCAACTCGATGCGTCAGGCCCGCTCGTCAAGACGCGGCCGCTCACCTATCGCGCGGGCAAGAACATCATCGTCGACCCGTCTGCGAGCCCGCAGCCCAACGAAAAGGCGCTCGCCTACATCGGCGCGGTCACCTACGCATGATCCGAACGCACCGCACCACGAGGGAATCGGCGCGGCTTCGGCTTGCGAGCGACCCTGATGTAGAGGCGTCGCGTGGCGACTGCGACGCGTACCTGCGCACGGGTGACGGCGACAGTATCAAGTGGCCCGAGGGCGTGACTGAGATCACCATCCGTGCGCTGAGCGAGGACGATCTGCACGCCGCAGAGTCAGACGCCGGAATCCTCGACCCGCTGGGGTCGATGGCCTGGCGCGAGGTGCTCGAAATCGGGGCACGCGTGCTGGGCGAGGTGCGTGACGGGCTCTCAGCACTTGACGATGATGATGATGCCGGGCGTCGCGCCATCGTCGCTGGTCTCGATGAGGCACAGGCGCGGGCGATGAGTTCTGCGCTTGAGCACTGGGACGACGCGAAGGTCCGGGCGCACCAGAGGGCGAAGGCATGGGCACATCGGCGGCGCGACGGCATGCTCGCTCGCGGCCTGCTCGCGATGCACGGCGACGCTGGCGACGGCAAAAGATGGGACGACTACACCCGCGCGCAGTTGCCCGATGCGCTGATGGGTATCGAGCCGCTCGCAGTCCGTCGCGCCATCGTCAACGAAATCGCTGCCCACATCGACAGGGTGACGACGCTCGGTGACCTGGGAAAAGCACGCTCGCCGTCGCGGTCTGGCTCACCGCAGGCGGCATGCACTCCTGGGAGTGCGACGACTGCGACCCCGCGACCCGAGCAACTCGGGGCAACTGCGGGCTGAGCCCTATCACGGCCGCATGCTGCGGCGCTGAGGTGGACGAGGTGGGCGTGTTTGTACCGGGTCACATCGTCGCCACTGCGGCCATGAGCGACCGAGTCGCGGGCGCGCGCTTCCGGCGCTGCCCCATCGCCGCCACCATGCACCCCTCCATCCGTGACGTCATCACCACGCACCGTCGGCTCTCGTCTGATGCGCTGCGCTCGACCGTCCGCACCCGCAACCTCACTGCGGCGATGGCCGAGGCGCTCGACGTTGTCGACGCTGAGGTGCATGCGCTCCACGCATGGCGTCAGCGCCAGCGCCAGTTGAGCGGGGGCAACTGATGGCGACCACCACCCGCAGCGTCGTCGTTAGCTTCAAGGCAGTCGGTGGCGACCAGGTCAAGAAGGCCGGGGCAGAGGCTGAGGCATCGCTCAAGGGCATTGCGAAGGAGGCGTCAGCGGCCAGCAAGGGCGGCGAGGAACTCACCGAGAAGTTCTCCGAGTTGTCGGAGACGTTAGGGGGTGGACTCGGCGACACGCTCGACTCAGTCATCGGAGGGTTCGAGGAACTCAAGGGCGGATTCGACGCCGTCTCGGCAGTCGCTGGCGGGCTGACACTCGCCACGGGCGTCGGACTCGTGACTGCTCTGGTCGGGCTCGGTGGCGCAGCCATCGACCTTTACAACGACCTCAACAAAGTCACGCCCGCACTTGATAAGTTGACGTCGGCCGCCATCCGATATGCGAAGGCGACGGCGACGCTGTACGACGAGAACCGGGCGCTCGAACGGTCATTTGGGCTTTCGGTGGGGGACGGCGGCGGGGACTTCGCGCAGAAAGCGCGCGAGAATCTCAAGGCGAGCGAAACGGCGCACGAAAACTTGGCGGTCGTCGAAAAGGCCATCGTTGACCTCGCCGCGGCCAACGTGAAGGCCCGCGCTGAGT
>CALBMW010000183.1 GCA_937896275.1 uncultured Myxococcales bacterium | reverse complement strand
CGCCATGCACGGGGCCGAGACGGCGGTGGTGTGGGAGAGCCGCGTCGGCGGCGTCGCGGTGACGCTGGTGGGGATCGAGAACCAGTCTGTCAACCGCATGGGGCAGGTGGCGGCGGACGGCCCCGACAAGCTCGCCGGCGGCACGCTCTATCCCTTGGCGTCCCGCAAGGTGGCGCGGGCGTTGAACGCGGCGAGCGGGCGCCGGCCGGTGGTGGTGCTGGCCAACCTGTCGGGCTTCGATGGCTCACCGGAGTCGCTCGGCCGCTGGCAGCTCGAGTACGGCGCCGAGATCGGGCGCGCGGTCGTCGACTTCGCGGGGCCGATCGTCTTCGTCGTGCTGTCGCGCTACCACGGTGGTGCCTACGTGGTGTTCAGCAAGGCGCTCAACCCGCGGCTCACGGCGGTGGCGCTCGAGGGGAGCTTCGCCTCGGTCATCGGCGGGGCGCCCGCGGCCGCGGTGGTGTTCAGCGGCGAGGTGCGCCGCCGCGCGCGGCTCAACGGCGACACCCCCGAGGCACACGCCGCCGCGATCGCCGAGGTGGCCAGCGAGTTCGACGCCGTGCACACGGTGGAGCGCGCGCGCCGGGTGGGGAGCATCGACGACATCATCGCGGCGTCGGCGCTGAGGCCGTACGTGGTGCGGACGTTGCGGGAAGCGCTGGAGAAGTGGCCGGTGCCGTCGGCCTGAGGGGGCGGAGGACGCCCGGCCTCACTTCACCGCGCGGTAGTCCACGCCCAGCGCGTGAAACAAGAACGCGTCCACGTCCACCGTCTGCGCGATGCGCTCCTCGAGCCCGGTGCCGCCGCCGTGGCCGGCGTCCTTCGTCGTGCGCAGAAGGATCGGGCCGCCCGCGCCGCCGGCGACCGCGGCCTGCAGGCGGGCGGTCATCTTGCGCGACTGCATGGGCTCGACGCGCGGGTCGTTCTCGCCGGTCAAGAACAGCACCGGCGGGTAGGCGACGCCGTCCTGCACGTGGTGGTAAGGCGAGTAGCCGTACATCGCGCGGAACTGATCGGGATCGCGCACGGTCCCGAACTCGGGCACGTTGAACGCCCCGTTGGGCGAAAGCTCGACCCGCAGCATGTCGTAGATGCCCACGTAGGACACGACGGCCGCCATGTCGGCGGGCTGCTGCGTCAGCGTCGCGCCCATGAGCAGGCCACCGTTGCTGCCGCCGATGATGGCCAGGTGCTCGGGCTGGGTGAAGCCGCGCTCCACCAAGTGCCTGAGGCACGCGTGGAAGTCATCGAAGACGTTCTGTTTGTTGGTCAGGTTGCCCTGCCGGTGCCAGGCCTCGCCGAACTCGCCGCCCCCGCGCAGGTTGGTCACGACGAACCACACGCCCTGCTCGAGCAGCACGGCGGAGGAGGGGTTGAACCACGGCTGCAGATCGACCCCGTAGCCGCCGTAGCCGGTGACGATGATCTTGCGGGCGCCGTCGGCGGGCGCGCCCTTGGGGCGCAGGATGTTGAGGGGGACCTTGGTGCCGTCCTTCGACGTCGCCATCTCGCGCACGACCTCGGCGCCGCTGAGGTCGACCGGCGAGGTCGCGACCAGCTGGGTGACGCGCGTGACCCCGGCGCTCGCGTCGAAGTGCTGCCACGCCTCGGGCTCGAGGAAGCTGGCGGTGCGGAAGAGGATCGCCTCGTCGCCGATCGGCGTCATGCCCGACACCGAGGACACGTCGGGCTGCTTCGGTCCCGCCTGGGGCTCGCCGTCGAGGCTGAAGGCGCGGATCGTGCTGGGCCCGCCCAGCTGATAGGTCACGAGCAGTCGGCTCTTGGTGGTCAGGATGCTGGGCGGCCCCCAGAAGTCGCCGACGATGGCGTCCTGGCTCTCGGGCACGATCACCTCGCCATGGGCCACGTCGAGATCCTTGGGCGAGACGCGGACGATGCGGCCCCGCGGCGCGTCGGCGCGGCTGAGCGCGTACAGGTCGCCCCCCGGACCGAAGGTGGCCTGCAGCGTCCCGTCTCCGAAGGCGCTGAGCGTGCGCCACGCGCCGTCACTCTCGCGCACGAAGTGAGCGAACTCGCCGCCGTCGCCCTTCTGCACCGTGGCGAGCAGCCGGCCCGAGGCCGCGTCGCCGTCGAGCTGAATCTCGGCGATGCGCGGCAGATCGCGACCCAGCTCGTAGCGGTCCTTGGCGGTCGGTTTGCCGAGCGGGTGGAAGTACACCTGCTGGTAGAAGTCACGATCCTCGGCCGGCCGCTCCTCGCCGCGCGGGTAGCGCGTGTAGAAGAACCCCTTGCCATCGGGCGCCCAGGCCACGTCGCCGCCCGCCGTGCCTCCGTTGACCCGCGGCACGACCTCGAAGACCTGCTTGCCGGTCTTCACCGCGTAGACGTGCACGTCGCCCGACTCGGTGCCGCCCACCGAGATCGAGACCGCCACGTGCTGGCCGTCGGGGCTGGGCACGTACCAGTCGAGGTGCGTCTTGCCGGTGGGATCGAGGGTGTTGGGGTCCACCAGCACCCGAGCGGCGCCGGGGGCGTCGGCCGAGGGCATGACCACCAGGAAGGCCTGCTGCCTGGGCGGCTGCCGCTTCACCGCGAAGAGCTGACCGCCGGCGACGTGCAGGTCGTGGTAGCTCTCGGTCTCGGCGCTCATGACGGCCCGCACGCGCGTCGCGATGGCGTCGCGGTGGGGCAGCACGTCGAGGAAGGCGCGCGCGTGAGCGTTCTGCCCGTCGCTCCAGGCTGTCACCGCGGCGTCGGCGCCCTGCTCGAGCCAACGGTAGGCCTCGGTGACGGTGACGCCGTGGAAGGTCTCGCTGACGGGCTTGGTGGGGGTCGGCGGCGGACCGCCGACGGCCAGCAGGGGCACCAGGACGAGCAGGATCGTGTGCACGGGAACCTCCGCGGGGACCCGGATCGCATAACACAGCGCGGGTCGGCGCGCGACGGCCGCGGGCGCTCACAGCGGTAATCCGCGCCCTGGTGCGAGAGACGAGGCCGGCGACTGCGCCAGCGCACGGCCCGTGGACGCTCGGCCCAGGCGCCCGCTCGGCCCAGGCACCCGCTCGGTCGAGTCTCTCGCGCAGCCAGCGCCTACTCACACCCCGGCACCGCCAGGCGCGTCCAGTTGTTGTCTTCGGCGCACTCGGCGTTCCCGTTGACGACCTCGCCGCCCTCGACCGCGACGTCGACGTAGGCGAAGACGGTCGTGGGCGTCGCGGGCGCCGTGAGCCAGGCGCAGCCCACCGCCTCGCCCTCTCCGGGGATGAGGCGGCGGGTGGTCGCGGTGGCGCAGAGCTCGGCGGCGCCGTCCTCGGGGCGGCCGTCGTAGAAGGCCACGCGGATGCCTCGGGACACGGGCTGCGCGCCGCGGTTGTGCACCGTCACCGACAGCGTCGCCGCCCCGCACTGCGGGCGCGTGGGCGGCGCCTCCGACCGAACGGTGAGATCGGGCGCCTCGAGGGCCTTGTCGTCGGGCTCGGCGTTCTGGCGGAAGCTGTTGAAGCGCTCCCAGCTCGGCTCGGGGTGCCGGGGGATGCTCCCGTCGTTCTCGACGTTGGTGATCGAGTAGGCGTTCTGGTTCCAGATGGGGCGGCTGTGCACCCAGCGGTCGGTCACGTCGCGCAGGACGGTGATGCCTTGGGTCTGCCGCGGCTGGGTGCCCGTGTCGGGGTCGGGGTCCTCGCAGGGGAAGCCTCGGTCGGAGCCCACGACGATCTCGGAGTTGTAGTCGCCGTCGACGTCGAGGACGATCGGCGCCTCGATCAGCGTGCCGGTGCTGTTGGCGAGCGCCAGCCGCACGGCACCGGTCGTGCCGTCGTACACCCGCAGGAAGCACTCGTCGTTGTAGACCACCTCGACCTTGCCATCGCCCTCGAAGTCGAAGGTGGTCGAGCCGGTCGATCCCGAGGACGTGTCGCGCGTGGGCCGCGTCCATCGGATGCCTTCGGCCTCACACCCCGCGGGCAGCGGATCGCCCTGACACTGCAGGTCGAACACGACGTAGAACGAGGAGCCGGCGGTGCCGATCTCGGGCCGCCCGTCACCGTCGAAGTCGGCCACGTTGGGGGCCCCGCCCGACCACATGGCGTCGGGCACCGCGTAGGGGCCGAAGATGATCGTGCCGTCGAGCTTCTGCACCCGCACGAGCGACTGACCGCCGACCACGGCCAGCTCGGGGCCCGGGTTGCTCAGGTCGAAGTCGGCCACCGCCACGTGGCCCGAGCTCAGGGCGCGCATCGCCGGGGGGGTCACGTCGTTCATCTGGCTGTCGAAGATGCGGTTGCCGTAGAGCACCTCCTGCTGGCCGTCCCCGTCCACGTCCGCGATGGCCGGGATGGGGCCGAAGCCCTGCGCCGGGCCGGGTGGGCCGCTCCCGTGCCGCGAGCCGTCGCGGCCGTTGAGCGCGGTGGAGCCGGCGATGATCTCGGGCTCGCCGTCCCCGTCGAGATCGGCGATGGCCGGCGCCCAGGCGATGCCCCCGGCCGTGGTGGCGGCCGACCACTTCAAGGTCAGCGTGGCGTCGAGGGCGAAGACGGTGCCGGCGCCGCCCACCGCGATCACGTCGGGCGAGCCGTCGGCGTCGATGTCACCGGCGGCGAGGGCCGACTCGCCGCTGACGAGCAGGGCCGGGAGGTTGCTGCGCATCACCTCGACGCAGTCGTCGCCGCGAATCGCGATGACCTGGCCGGCGCTGACGAAGATGATCTCGGGCACCTCGTCCCCGTCGAGGTCGAGGGCGATGGGCTGCATGCCGACCTCGCCGGCGTCCCAGCGGCACTGCACTTGAGGGCTGAAGTCACCGACCTCGAAGGCCAGGCGGCAGCCCGGGTTGGCGTCGCCGCGGGGCTGGGCAGGGTAGGGGACGCAGCGCCCGCCGTCGCAATACGTGTCGCTGTGGCAGCCATTGTCCGAGGCGCACCCACGCTCGGCGCAGAGGCCCTCGTCGCATAGCTGGCCGGGGGGGCAGGGCTCGACCACGACGCCCTGATCGGTGCACAGCCTGAACTGGAACGCGCCCTCGCAGCCGAGCGCGGCGCCCACCACGCAGGCGCACGCGCCGCCCGTGCAGGCCTCGCCCATAGGGCACGGGGTGGACTGCCAGCGCTCCTGCGCGTCGCAGGCCTCGACCGAGCCTCGCCCCGCGCAACGCACGGCGCCCGGCTCACAGGGCGGCGCGGCGTCCGGCGGCGCG
>CALBMW010000182.1 GCA_937896275.1 uncultured Myxococcales bacterium | reverse complement strand
GTGAGGAGGCCGAGAGTCGAATCCTTCATGACGACGCACAGATCCGGGGGGGCGGCCGGTGGAGGCGAGGGCTCGCCCGACGCGCCACCCGCGGACGTGGAGGAGGGCCAACGGGCAAAGATCGCGCCGTGCTCCAGGCCCACGGTCCAGGGCTCGCCCGGGGCCCGCCTCAGCGTCGCGTCGCCGTCCGCCAGCACGCGCGGCGCGTCGCTCGGACCCAGGCGCACCGAAGCCTGCGGCAGACGCGCGTCCAGGACGCCTGCGCGCCACTCGACGTGGGCCGTGGGGATCTCGATGAACCGGTCGCGGCGCCGCAGCGTGAAGGCCGGGGCGCCGTCCTGCCCTTCGACCGCGAGGTCGAGGCCGGGCGGGTGGGCCTCGAGCGTCCCGGCATACCGCACCGGCGCCACCATCGGGCCCCAGGACAGGCGGGCCGCCCCCTCGACGCGCGCCTGGCCCTCGCCGGGCGTCAACCGCAGGTCCGCGGCGTCGGCCTGGAACAACAGCAAGCCACCGCGCTTCACGGTCGCCCGGACGTCGGTGACCCGCATCTCGGGCAGGCGCGCCAGCAGGTCGGATCGCTCGGCGGGCGTCGCGTCCGACGGTGTCTCGGCCGCCGGCAACTCGAGGATCGCCTCGACGCCCTCGATGGTCAGCCGGCGCAGCGTCGGGCCACCGCGCGCCCACCCCAGCTCTGCGTGCGCGTGCGCCACCGTCGCCTGCAACGATGCATGTTCGACCACCAGCCCCGAGACGCGAACGCCCGTCGACCACCCCAACTCGAGCGTCGTCCACCGCACGGGGATGCGGTGCTCGGCGACGTAGGCCCGCAGGCGCCCGTCCACCCAGCCGACCGCGAGCACGGGCAGCAGCGCGGCCGTGACCCCGAGGGCCGCTGCGACCAGGGCGGCCGCGAGCCATCGCCGGCGGGCGCGACGCGTCAGAAGCGCACCTCACCGCGGGGGACGGGCGTCGTCTCGGGTGGCAGCCAGGCGCGCAGCAGCGCCTCCCGCTCGGCGTCGGGCGCCCACAGCGTCGCGTTGCGCACGACGTGGTCACCGATCTTGCGGACATAGTTGCGCGTCTCGTGGGCGCCGATCTCCTCGATGGCGACGTCGAAGGGCACGTCGCCCACGGTCGCGAGGTGCTCGGCGACGCGACGTGGGCCGCCGTTGTAGGCGGCGGCCGCGAGCAAGGGGACGCCGCCGAACTCGGTGCGCAGGGCGTCGAGGTACCAGGCCGCCTGGCGCAGCGCCACGCCGGGCTCGAACAGGGCGTCGTCGAAGAAGTCGCCCGCCGGGAAGCCGAGGCGCGCGGCGATGAGGCGCCCGGTGCGCGGGAGGATCTGCAGAGCGCCCAAGGCCCCGGCGTGGCTCGCCGCGCGGGGCTTGAAGCGGCTCTCCTGCAGGGCGTGTGACAGCAACCACCACGACGAGACGTCGTGTGGGCCGCCCGCGGCCTGGGTGAGGGGCAGCCACGCGGGCGGATAGGCGGCCTCGGCCTCGCCGCGCGGCAGCCGTGAGAGGCCGACGTTCCACGGCACGCGGCGCCGTGCCTGTCCGGCCCAGGCTGACGAGAAGCGCTCGAGCAGCACATCGAGATCGGCCCGCAGACGGCGCTCGCCGGCACGGCCGAGGGCGCGGCGGAGGCTCGGCAACTCCACCTCGCGCGCCAGGTCGGGGTAGCCGGCGGCGACCAGGAGTCGGACGCGGCGCAAGGGAGCAGCCCGCTTGCCCAGCCGACGCTCCGCGGCGCGCAGGTCGGCCGCGCGCGGAGGGCGCCGGGGCCAGCCAGCGGGGCGGGCCGGCAACACGACCCGCTTGCCGTCGAGTTTGGCCCGGAGCGCCGCCCCGAGGAGGCCGTAGTAGGACAGCGCGTCCTGCGCGGCGAGCCCGTCCAAGGCGCGCCGGGCGGCCTTGGGGTTGCCTTCTTTGGCCAGGCATCGCGCCGTCCAATACCGGGCCTTGGGCCCCTCGAGCAGGTTGCGGCGGTCCAGCATGTCGGCCCACGCGGCGCGCGCTGCCGGACAGTCGCCCGCGCGAAACTGCGCCCACCCGAGGAACCACGCGTACTTGGCATGGTCCGGGCGCCGCACCGCCAGGAAGGCGGTCAGGTCGACCACGGCCTCCGCGTAGCGCCCGCCCTGGTGGGCCAGGCGTCCCACCTGATAGGCAGCCTCGACCGCGTAGGGACCCTTCGGCGCGCGGGCCAAGTATGCGCGCATCGCGGCGCGCGCGTCGTCCCAGCGCGCCAGGTTGCCCAACACGAGGGCGCGCCGATAGACCGCCTCGTCCGCCAAGCCGCGCTCCGGACCCTCCGCGGCCTCGTCGAGCAGGCGCAGCGCCTCGTCGTAGTGCTCTCGCAGGCGCATGCGCGTGATGGCCTGATCAAGGCGCGCGCGCTGGCGGGCCTCGGGGGTCTGCCGCTCGTCGGCGACGATCCGCGCGTAGGCCTCCTCGGCCAGATCGTAGGCACGCTGAGCGAAGAGCGTCTTGGCGCGCGTGCGCTGGTCGTCGGGGTCGAGTGTGGAGGGATCCAGGCGCTCGGCGGCGCGGCGACCGGGGGGCGTGTCGGGGTGCTCTACGAGCAGGCGGCGCAGGGCGGCCGCGCGGGTCAGGCCGTCGCCCAGCGTGGCGATGCCCTCGAGCGCGCGGGGGCCCAGCACCCGGTGGTCGGCCAGCCCCTGCAAGGCCGGCAGCCCCGCGACGCCCTGGGCCTCGGCGCGCGACAGCGTGGCCTCGTCGCGGAAGCGAGCCGGCGCCTCGGGTCGGGCCAGCACGGCGTCTGCGGCGGCCACGATGGCGGGCGCGTCGTCCCGTGCCCGCGCCGCCTGGAGCGTCAGCCACTCGACGACCTCAACGAGCCCCGCCTCGCCGGCCGCGCGGGCGCCCTGCAACGCCACGTCGGCGGCCGCGCCGTCCCGCGAGAGCAGAGAGGCGCGCGCCCGCAGGACGGCCACGACCGCCCGGTCGTCGACGCGCTTCGGCACGGGGCCTTCGAGGGCGCCCAGCGCGCCCGCCGCGTCACCCACGCGTACGCGAGCCGCGGCGGCTACCAGGTCCACCGCGCCGGCGGGCGCGGCGATGAGCAGCAGAGGCAGGGCGAGGGCGGTCATTTGCATCGGAGCACTGTCGCCCAACCGCCTGCAGCGCGCAAAGGGCCCGCGGGTATCGATGGATGGCTGGGTTGGGACGCGCGGACGTCTTGGGCCTGGCAGCGGGGCGTTGACCAAGAACGCGGTGCGGACCCGTCGTCCGCGTGGCGCGGCTATGCGTCGGCGACCAAGAGGTCATCGATGCGGGACGCCGTCGCCGCCCGACGAAGCCAGGTGTCGAGCTGCGCTGGGTCATGGCAGGCCCGCACGCGGGCAGCGAGAGACGGTGCCACCTCGACACCACGGGACTCGAGCACGGTCAGGATGGCCTCGGCCTTGCCCTCGTCTTTGCCCTCGGCCTTGCCCTCCTCTTTGCCCTCGGCCTTGCCCTTCTCTTTGCCCTCTTCCCGGCCCATGCCGAAGTAGCGGCGGGCAAAGTCCGACTGAAAGCGGTAGTCCTGCAGCCCCATCATCGCCTCCAAGGCCTGCCTCGCGATCTGGTCCAGACCGCTCGTCGCGAGATCAGAGTAAACAGCGCCGCGGGCGGCCACCGGAACGCATCGGCCGCACAGACGGCGCATCGGCCGCAAAGACGGCCGCCAGACCGCGTCCCTCGCGTGCTCGTCAGCGGCACAGCGGGAGGAAGCGATGATCACGCTCGGCACGTACACCCTCACCGGCTGCATCGGACGCGGCGCGATGGGCGAGGTCTGGGCGGCCGAGGAAGCCGGCGACGGCCGACCGCTCGCGATCAAGGTGCTCACCGACGGGCGCGCCCGTCACGACCGTCTCCGCGGCGCATTCGAGACCGAGGTCCGCGCCGTTGCCGCCCTCGATCATCCCGGTATCGTGCGCGTCTTCGACGCGGGCGAGGTCGGCGCCGCAGCCGCCGCCGCGTCCGGCGACCGCCTGGTCGCGGGTAGCCCCTACCTGGCGATGGAGCTGCTGCAGGGGGCCGCGCTCGCGGGCTCGTGGACTTGGCCGCGCCTACGCGAGGCCCTCGGCGAGCTCCTGGCCGCCCTCGCCCACGCCCACGCCCGCGGCGTCATCCATCGTGATCTGAAGCCCGACAACGTGCTCACCGACGGCGCGCGCCTGAAGCTCACCGACTTTGGCGTGGCCCACGCCGACGACCGCGGCGAGGCCCGGCCGCGCGCCACCTCGGCCGGCACCCCGGGGTTCATGGCCCCCGAACAGATCCAGGGCGACTGGCGCGCGCAGGGACCCTGGACGGACCTGTACGCGCTCGGGTGCCTCGCCTACGGCATCGCCTGCGGCCACGCGCCCTTCCCCGCCGGCCCGCCGATCGCGACGATGGTGGCCCACCTGTCGCGGGATCCGGCGCCGCTGTTCCCCCGTTTCCCCGTGCCCGATGGCTTCGCGGCCTGGGTGGCCTGCCTGTTGCGCAAGGCCCCCGGAGACCGCTTCGAGCGCGCCGCCGATGCCGCCTGGGCCCTTCGAGGGCTGGGCGCCGCGGTGGGAGAACGATCGCGCGCCCGACCGGCGGTCGCAGGATGCGGTCCAACCACGTGGCCGGGCTGCGCGCGGCCCGCGGCCGACACGACACCCGATCCGGCGCCCACCCTGCTGTTCAGCCTCGTCGGGACGCGCGCACCGCGGCCGACCGGCGCCGACCGACCGCCCGCGCCGCCCATCCCGCCCACCTGGCGCGGGACGGCCGCGGGCGGCTCCGGCGAGCGCGTGGGGCCCGGCATCTTCGGGCTGCGGCGGGTACCGATGATCGGGCGCGAGGCCGAGCGCGACACGCTGTGGGCGGCTCTGTGCGCGGTCTCGGCGACGGATGAGCCCCGCGCCGTGGTGGTGCGCGGGCCCTCCGGCTTTGGCAAGACCCGCCTCGCCGCGTGGTTCTGCGGCCGGGCGCACGAGGCCGGCTCGGCCACGGTCCTGTGGGCCGACCACGCTCCCGCCGGCCCGCCCGACGGCCTCGGACCGATGTTGGCGCGTCACTGGCGCTGTGGTGGCCTCGAGTCGAGCGAGGCTCGTGCCCGCTTGACGCACGTGCTCGACGACCGGCGCGAGGTGGCCGCGGTCGCCGAG
>CALBMW010000181.1 GCA_937896275.1 uncultured Myxococcales bacterium | reverse complement strand
CCTGACCTTCGTCACGGTCGCCCTCGCCGTGAACCTGGCGCCGGCCCGCCCGCTCGATGTCGGCGCGGCCTCGACGCCGGTCCACCTGCCCGTCTCGCTGGGTGACTGGCGGGGCGCCCCGCTGCCGCTCGACGACCTCGAGCGCCGCTACTTCGCGCGCTTCGGCGGCGCCGTCGCGAAGGCCCGCTACGCCGACGACCGCGGCCCGCCCTTTGGCGTGCTGGTGGTCCGCACGAGCGCACCCCTGCGCCACCTGCACGGCCCCGACCGCTGCCTGCGCGGCGCCGGCCACCGCGTCGAGCGGCTCGGCGTTCGCGCCGGCCTGCCGGTCGTGCTCTGGCGCAGCACCGCGCCCGACGGGGCGGTCTGGCGCGTCGAGACGCTCTTCGTCGACGCCGCCGGTCACACCGCCGCCACCGTGGGCGAGGTCGCCTGGCGCTGGCTGCGCGCCCCCGCGGTGCCCTGGTCACTGGTCCAACGCATCAGCCCCTGGTCGGCCTGCGAGGCCGATCCCAACCGCTGCGCCGCCTTCTCTTCCGCCCTGGGCGCGGCCCTCGATCTTCCCCGTGAGGAGGTGATCCCGTGAGACTTCTCGTCAGTGTGCTGTTGGCCCTGGCCGCGCCCGCCGTGGCTGCCCCGCCGACCGACGACCTGGGCGTGGTGGGTGACCTGGACGGCGCCGCCGTGCCGCTGCCCCTGCTCCAGGTCGACGCCCACGTCTGGATTCGCGGCGACCTGGCCACCGTGGAGGTGGTGCAGACCTTCGAGAACGTCAACGACCGTCCCATGCACGCGCGCTACACCTTCCCTCTGCCGCCCGACGCGGCGGTCTACGCGATGACGCTCGAGAACGGCCGCCACCGCATCGAGGCCGAGATCCAGCGCAAGGCGCAGGCCGAGCAGATCTTCGAGCAGGCCAAGGCCGACGGCCATCAGGCGGCCCTGCTCACCCAGCACCGCGCCAACGTGTTCACCCAGCAGATCGCCCACCTGTTGCCGAGCGAGCCGGTCAAGGTGACCCTTCGCTACGCCCACACCATCCCCCGCGTGAACGGGGACTACCGTTTCCACCTGCCGCTGGTGGTCGGCCCGCGCTACGCCGCCCCGCAGCCGCAAGTGAAGGGCGCCCCCTCCCCCTTGCCCGAGCTGGCCTGGACGCTGCCGGCCAGCCCGCCGGTGGACCCCCGGCTCGGGCCGCGCGTCGCCCTCGCCGTCGAGTTGGAGGCGGGCGTCCCGATCGCTTGGATCGACAGCCCCAGCCACGCCGTCGACATCGACGCGCCCACGCCCGAGGTGCGCCGGGTGCGCCCCCTCGATCCGCGCATCGCCGACGACCAGGACTTCGAGCTGCGCTACCGCCTGGCCGGGGCGCGCCCCGCGGTGAGCGTCAGCGCCTTCCGCGGCCAGGGGCCGGGCGTCGTCAGCCTGCTCGTCGAGCCGCCGCGCACAGCGCCGGTGACCGATCTCACCCCGCGCGAGGTCGTCTTCGTCCTGGACTGCTCGGGGAGCATGGCCGGCCTGCCCCTCGACACCAGCAAGCGCGTGGTGCACCGCGTGCTCGACGGCCTGCGTCCCACCGATCGCGTGCGCATCGTGCGCTTCGGCGCCGACGCCTCGGAGATGGCGCGGCGGCCCGTGCCCGCCACCCCCGAGAACCTGCGCTACGCGCGGGCCTTCGTGGACACCCTGCGCGGCGGCGGGGGCACCGAGATGACCCGTGGCATCGAGGCCGCCTTCGCCCCCACGCTGCCCGACGGGACCATGCGCATCGTGGTCTTCCTGACCGACGGCTACATTGGCGACGACCTGTCCGTGGTGCGCCTGCTCGAGCAGCGGCGCGGCGACGCGCGCCTCTTCGCGCTGGGCATCGGCAACGCGGTCAACCGCTTCCTGCTCGACGAGATGGGTCGCGCCGGGCGCGGCACGACCACGATCGTGCGCCCCGACGAGGACGTCGAGGCGGCCGCGGACGCGCTGGTCGAGACGCTGGCCGCGCCCTACCTGACCGACCTGAGGATCGACTGGGGCGGGGCGCCGGTGCGCGACGTGACGCCCGCCCAGACGCCCGATGTGTTCCTGGGCCGCGCGGTGCGGGTGCAGGCGCTCTATGATCGCCCCGGGCGCTTCCCGGTGACCCTCCACGGCCGCGTCGCGGGCAAGGCCGTGGCGCTGCCGGTGATCCTCGACCTGCCGGCCCACGCGCCCGCGGCCGAGGCGCTGCCGTTGACCTGGGCGCGGGCACAAATCGCTGATCGCATGCACACTTACGAGCGACCGGGCGTGGCGGACGACCTGCGAGATCGACTGCGCGAGGAGGTCGTCGCGTTGGGCCTGAAGCACCGGCTGGTGACGCAGTGGACGTCCTTCGTCGCCGTCGACCGGAGCCCCGTGGTGGACGATCCGACGGCGACCGCGCGGGCCGACGTGCCGGTGCCGCCGGCCGCCGGGGTCCCCGCCACGGCTTGGGGCGGCGGCTTCGCGGGCCACGGCGCGCCGGAGCCGCCCGCCTGGCTCGGCCTGCTGCTGGCGATGGCCGGCGCGGCGTGGTGGTTCCGACGCCGCGCCCAGCCTGCGTAGAGTGCGGGTCACGTAGAGTGCCGGCGAGGGGGGGATCGAGCGATGGCCGATGTGCTGCTGGTGGACGACGACGGACACATCCGCGACGTGGTGCGCTTCGCCCTGACCCAGGCCGGCCACCGCGTCGTCGAGGCCGCAGACGGACGCGCCGCCCTCGCCGCCTTCGCCGCCCAGCCCTTCGACGTGGTCATCCTCGACATCGTGATGCCCGAGGAGGATGGGCTCGAGGTCTGCCGGAAGATCCGCGCCGAGAGCCCCGTGCCGATCCTCTTCCTGTCCAGCCGCGACGACGAGCTGGACCGCGTGCTGGGCCTCGAGCTGGGCGCCGACGACTACGTCACCAAGCCCTTCAGCCCCCGCGAGTTGGTCGCGCGGGTCAAGGCGATGCTGCGCCGGGTGCAGGTCGACCGCGCCGGCGCCCCCGGACCGGAGGTCGAGGTCGAGATCCGCCGCCACGGTCGCCTGACCCTCGATCTCACGCGCCATCGCTGCTTCTTCGCCGAGACCGAGATGACGCTCACCGTCACCGAGTTCAACCTGCTCGCCGCCCTGCTGCGCGCGCCGGGGCGCGCCTACACCCGCGACGAGCTGGTCGAGCGCGCCTGGGGCCACGGCCACCACATCGAGGACCGCACCATCGACAGCCACGTGCGCCGAATCCGGCGCAAGTTCGAGGAGGTGGGGGGCGATCCGGTGGAGACCGTCTACGGCCTGGGCTACCGCCTGCGCGCGGACGGGACCTGAGCGTTGGCGCGGCGCGGCCCCTCCATCAAGCGCCTGCTGCTGGGCGTCAACGCGCTGGTGGTGCTGGTGCCGGTGCTCGCCGTGGTGATGTTGCGCATCTACGAGACCCACCTGGTGCGGCAGACCGAGAGCCAGCTCATCGCCGAGTCGGTGCTCATCGGCGAGGCCTGGCGGGCCGCGCGCTGGGCCGCGCAGGGCCTGGATCACCCCGAGTCCGTTCGCATCCAGCCGCCGGGCCAGGGCGCGGCGCGCTTCTTCCCGTACGAGCCGGTGGCCGACCTCAACGCCGATCTTGCGCCGTCGGAGCCCGTGAGCCAGCCCAAGGCCACGATCCGCACCGGCCCCGCCTGGGAGGCCGGCCGCGCCATCAAGCCGCTGCTCGATCGCGCCAAGCTGGTCAACCTGTCGGGCGCGCGGGTGCTCGACGAGCGCGGCTGCGTGGTCGCGAGCACGGGCGAGGTCGTGGGCGACTGCCTGACCGACCTGCCCGAGGTGCGGGGTGCCCTGGCCGGCCACTATCACGCGGTCGCGCGGGCCCGGAACAGCGACGAGCCGCCCCCCCCGCTCAGCGGCATCAGCCGTCGGGGCCTGGTGCGCCTGTTCACCGCCACCCCGCTCTTCGAGGACGGCCAGGTGATCGGCGTGGTGCGCATGTCGCGCACCGCGATCGATCCCGTCGAGGCCCTGTGGGACCACCGCCGCACGCTGACCTGGGCCCTGCTGGGCACGCTGGTGCTGGTCGGGGCCGTGTCGCTCTTCTTCGCGCGGAGCATCTCGGCCCCGGTGCGCGCCATCACCTCCGCCGCCGAGGCCATCGCCCGCGGCCAGGACCGCCGCCCGCTGACCCCGGGTGGCACGGTGCCCGCCGAGGTCTTCCAGCTCAGCCAAGCGCTCGACACGATGACCGCCCAGTTGCGCCAAAGGGCTGACTACATTGCTGAATTCGCCGCCAACGTCAGTCACGAGCTGAAGACGCCGCTCACCAGCGTGCGGGGCGCGGCCGAGCTGCTGCGGGACTGCTGGGCGGACATGGACGACGCGCAGCGGGGGCGGTTTCTGGCCAACATCGACCAGGACGCCGAGCGCATGGAGCGCCTGGTGACGGGGCTGCTGCACCTGGCCCGCATCGAGCACGCGCGCCCCTCGGCCGAGGCCGTGGACGTGCCCGCGGCGCTCGCGCGGCTGGCGGCGCGCCACGGCGACGCGGTGGTGTGCGATCTCGCCCTCGCACCCAGGACGCTGAGCATCGCGCCCGAGCACCTCGCGTCGGCCGTCGGCAACCTGCTCGACAACGCGGTGCGGCATCGCCGGGAGGCGCCGGTGCGCCTGACCGCGGCGGCGCAGGGGGCCGCCCTGGTGGTGACGGTCGAGGACGACGGTCCGGGCATCAGCCCCAAGAACCGCGAGCGCCTGTTCGAGCGCTTCTTCACCACCGAGCGGGACGCGGGGGGCACGGGCCTGGGGCTGGCGATCGTTCGGGCCGTGGCGCGCGGGCGCGGGGGAGACTGCACGGTGGAGACGGGCCCCGGTGGCACGCTGTTCCGACTGGTGCTGTGACGCCGGGCTTCGCGTCGGTCACGCGGGCGGCTAGGCTGGCCTCCATGCGCCACCTCACCGCCCCCCTCACCCTCTGCCTGCTGGCCTGCGGCGGCCCCCCGGGGCACGCCGCGCCCGCCCCCGGACCCACCGCCGAACCGGACGTCCTCACGCGCGCCTCGCCCACCTGGGACGAGGCGCCGCCCGTGATCGCCGGCGGCACCGTCGACGGCGCCGCGCTCATGGCCCGCAACCGCGCGCGGCTGGTGGCCGACGACTCGCCCGTGCACCTGCTGACCGGCGGCACGGCCTACGACCTGGGCAAGCGCCTCTGCGAGGAGGTCGTACCCCGCGTCCCCGCCGACACGCCCATCCTGCTCAAGCCCAACATCGGGGGGTTCAACTGGTTCAAGAACCCCGCGAAGAGCGGCGGCGACGACGGCGTGAAGGGGCGCACCACCGACCCCGAGTTCGTGCGCGGCGTGCTGCACTGCCTGCGGGCGCGCGGCCACACCCACCTGACGCTGGCCGAGGGCTGGGGCGCCACGCCCAAGGACTGGGAGCGTCTGATGAGGGTCAGCGGCTATGGCGCGCTCGCCGAGAGCGAGGGCGTCCCGATGGTCGCCTTGCAGGATGACGGCGTCTTCGACGTGCAGGGCGACCGACCGGGGCTGCCGCTGGCGGTCAGCGGCCTCGAGGCCACGACGATCCCGACCGTGCTGATGCCCAAGGCGCTCGCCGAGCACCTGGAGCGGGGGCTGGTCATCTCGCTGCCCAAGATCAAGGTGCACCGCTTCGGCGTGCTGACGGTGGGCCTCAAGGGCATG
Organism: uncultured Myxococcales bacterium; assembly: GCA_937896275.1. Lineage (GTDB taxonomy): Bacteria > Myxococcota_A > Bradymonadia > UBA7976 > UBA1532 > JACKDN01. The sequence continues at coordinate 1,453 of CALBMW010000181.1, read as the reverse complement.
CAGGGCACCGTCTACTACAGCGACGCGGCGCCGGCCTACCTGCAGCGCTGGCGCACGCACCGCGAGCTGGGCCCCTGGCGGGCGCTGAAGAAGGCGGGCCAACCGGCGCCGCGCGCCCAGTTCGTCGCGGCGCTCGAGGCCTTCGCCGAGCGCATCGGCGATCTGATGCTGCTCGAGGCGCCGCACGTGGTCCTCGCCGAGGGCGCGCCCGCGATGAGCGGCGACGGCTTCGTGATCCTCGAGCCCACGCCCGAGCCGGTGGCGATCGGGGGCACCCACGTGGTGCGGGTCGATCGCGTGGCGGCCGAGTACCTCGGCCTGTGGGACAACGCCGATCTGGCGCGCGCGCTGGGCGGGCACGGCACCTCACCCCTCATCGAGTCCGCGGCGCGCCGGCTCGGCCTGGATCTGACCACCGTCGCGGTGATCGGCGACGGGGCCACCCTGCTGACGCAGCCGCGCCCCTATCACCTTGTTTCGATGGGTGATTTCGAGATCGTTGGGCGGCAGGCGAGCGGGCGACAGGCAGGTGGGCGCCACGAGGCCGCCGCCGCGGCGCGCCCGACCGTCACGGCCGTCGCGCTGGGCGCCGACACCATCACCCTCGACGGGCGCGCGGACGAGCCGGTCTGGCAGCGCGCGACGCCCGCCACGTGGGACACCGACTTCGCCGGCGACCCCACGCCGCACGCCACCGAGGTGCGCTTCGCCTGGGCGCCCGACGGCCTGTACCTGCACGCGACGCTGCGCGCGACGGCGCACAACACGGACGCCGCGCGGCCGGTGGCCGAGGAGCGCTCTCAGCTCTACAAGGAGGACTGCCTCGAGCTGTTCCTCGATCCCGACGGCGCCACGCCGCACGCCTACCTCGAGATCGAGCTGGGCCCGGGCGGCCACTTCTTCGACCTGGCGGTGGACCTGAAGGCGCGACCGCGCGAGGACGTGGCGTGGAACAGCGGCGCGCACATCGCCACGACCCGGGCGGGCGACGTGGCGACCATCGAGGCCAAGCTGACCGATCCACGCATCACCGCCGCGCTGCGGGCAGGCGCCGCGCTCCCGCTGGGGCTGTTCCGCATGGAGGGCAAGGGCAAGCGCGCCTACCTGGCGTGGAGCCCGCCGCGCACGCCCAAGCCCAAGTTCCACGTGCCGGAGGCCTTTGGCCGGCTGCTGTTGGCCGAGTGAGGTGCCGGGCGGAGGTCCCTACGGCGTCCGGACGTTGACCGGCGCGCGCGCGGCCGGCACGCTGGGCGGGTCCTCCAACTTCTTCGATGACAGCGGGGCACGATGCGGCACCTGAGGCTTGGCCCCGCGACGCTCTGCGCCCTGCTGCTCGCGGCCGGCTGCGACGAGGGCGGCGGGCTGAACGCCGCGGCGCCGCCTGCGCAGCAGATCGGATCGGACGCGGGCGCGACGACCGACGGCGCGCGCTCGACCGGGGACGCGAGCCGGC
>CALBMW010000180.1 GCA_937896275.1 uncultured Myxococcales bacterium | reverse complement strand
CCTGCACTGGGACTGATCCGCGGTTCGGGCACGGGGGGGGCCACCGGCCACGACGACGCGTCGACAGGCCGCGCCACCCGCCCCTCGGGCGTGTCCGGGTTGGTGGCGCGCGCCTTTGCCGAGTACTTGTGATCTGAGTGAGCTTTCTAGGGCTCGCTCGTGCCCTGCTCGCAGGGGGGTCGACTTGACCGACGGATCTCATCCCGTCCGCGTCACGGACCACGGCACGTGGCTGGGCATGCCAGCCCCCGGTTGGGCCGATCTTCAGCCGCCCGCCGAGCCCGCCACTTTCGTCGCGCACATCGCCGATCGGCGCCGCGGCGAGCTGGCCGGGGCCGCCCCGGTGGGCGCGCCGTTCTCACCGCCCGCGCCCTTCCCCATGCCCCGGCCGGACGCACCGGTCCTGCTGCCCGGCACGCCCTACCTCCTGGAGCGGCGCCTGGGCGTGGGCGGCATGGGCGTGGTCTACCGGGGGTGTCACGTCTCGCTGGGACGGGCCGTCGCGGTCAAGGTGCTGCATGTGCGATGCGCCAGCGACTCGACGACCTTCGAGCGCCTGCGGCGCGAGGCGCGCGCGGCCGCGGCGGTCGACCACCCGCAGGTGGTGCGCGTCTACGACCTGGGTATCAGCGCGGACGGGTGGCCTTTCGTCGTGCTCGAGTTGATCGAGGGCACCGATCTGATGGCTCTCATCGACGCAGAGGCCCCTCTCGCACCCGATCGCGCGGCGGCGCTGGTCTACAGCCTGTGCCGCGCGCTCGCCGCAGCCCACGCGGTCGGCGTGGTGCACGGCGACGTGAAGCCGCGCAACCTGATGGTGCGCCTGGGGCCGGACCGGGAAGAGGAGGTGGTGCTGCTCGACTTCGGCATCGCGCACTCCGAAGGCGAGGACGGGCTGACTCTCGATGACGTGGGGGCGGGGACGCCTGGCTACTTGGCCCCGGAGCAGGCCGAAGGCAAGGTGGTCGACGCGCGGGCCGATCAGTATGGCGCGGCGATGGTGCTCTACCACCTCGTGACCGGTCGGCACCCCTTCGAGCGCGGCAGCCCCATCGAGACGCTGTTCGCACAGCTCACCTCGCCCCCCCGGCCCCCGAGCGAAGTGACCGGGCCGGGGGTCGTGTCCGCGGCCCTCGAGGCGGTCATCATGCGCGGGCTGGCGCGCCATCCCAGTGAGCGCTTCCCCCACGTCGCGGCCATGGCCGACGCCCTCGGACGCGCAACCGGCGCGCCTTTGGGGCCGAGGGCGCGCCCAAGCCAGACGCAGGGCGCGCCCGACGAGACGGTCGTCGTCGTCCCGGCGCGCCGTCGGCGGGTTCCCCGGCGGCGCGCATCGGCGGCCCTCCTGGTGGCCACCCTGCTCGTGCTGGGACCGCGGCCGACGGGCGTGGAGCGTGAGCCTCCGCCGATCGTCCCCGAGGACGTGCAGGCTCCGGCGCGCGTGGAGCACGTGGCCCCGTCGGCGGCGGCCCTGTGCCCGGATGGGCAAGACGAGGGCGCGCTCTCGACGGCCCGCCCCTGGTCCGGTACGGAGCCCGTGGCGCGGTGGTGCGCCGATCAGTGGTCCGTCGAGCCGTCGTCCGTCGAGCCGTCGTCCGTCGAGCCGCCGCCCGTCGTTCAGCAGGACCACGCTGAGCTCTCCGCGCCCGGCGTGGCGGCGCCGATCGTCGCCGACGACCCCGAGCCTCGCGCGCGGGGCGGCCGCGCGCGGCTGGCCCCACGTCCCGAGCGCCGCCGGGCCCGCGACCAGCGGTGGGACGAGGGCCAACCGCGCCAGGGCGTCCCGGCCACGCGGCGCCAGCGGCGCGTGGCCTCTCCGGCCCCGGACGCGTGGGGGTTGCTGGAGGAGGACGGGCCGCTGGTGGACCTCCCGCGCACCGGCGGCCCCCTCCCGGAGCCCTCTGACCGCCGCCCCGCCGATCGAGTCACCGAGCCAGCACGATAAGCATTTCGCGGGGTTGCGTTTCCTCGGCCGTTGTTGACCGCGGTCCCGCGGGCGTCGACCATCGACCGATGATTCGATCCTCCCTGTTCACCCTCGCGGTGCTCCAAGCGACGCCCGCCGCGGGCCGCGACCTCGACTTCACCGACGCGTGCGCGCCGGGCCCGCGCCTCACCGTCGCGGCGGTGGGCGATCTGGTGATGCAGCCCTTCGTGCAATACAAGGGCGCCCGCGAAGGCTTCGACAGCCTGTGGGCGCCCCTCGAGCCCCTGCTCGCGGCGGCCGACGTGGCCTACCTGAACTTCGAAGGCGCGGCGGCCCCTGACCGCAATATCTGGGGCGTTCCGCTGCCGCACCGGGACGCCGCGGCGCTCACGCGAGGTCTGGCGCTGCTCTCGTTTCCGCGGACCCGGGCCGCGCTCGACCCGCTCGCCGAGCCCTACACCGGCTACCCGCGCTTCAACTATCCGCCGCGCATCGCCGCCGATCTTCGACGCGGGGGCTTCGACATCGTGTCGACCTCCAACAACCACGCCCTCGATCGCGACAGCGTCGGGCTCGGCGAGACGCTCGACGCGCTAGACCGGGCCGGCGTCTGCCACACCGGGACGCGCCGACACGACGGGACCGACGGCTGGGGCACCCTCCTGGACGTGAAGGGCTTCAGGCTGGCTTGGCTCGGGTGCGCCGAGCACACCAACGGCGCCAAGGATCCGCACGGCCTGGTCCGTCGGTGCTTCGAGCCCGAGGCGCGGGCCGCGCTGCTGGACGAGGTGGCCCGCCTGCGGTCCACCGTGGACGCGATCGTCGTCACCGCGCATTGGGGCTGGGAGTACCACACGGCGCCCAACAAGCATCAGCGCGCGCTGGCCGTGGCGCTGCTCGAGGCAGGCGCCACGATCGTGCTGGGCACGCACCCCCACGTGCCGCAGCCGGTGGAGCGGTACGTCACCGCCGACGACCGCGAGGGGCTCGTGGCCTACTCGTTGGGCAACTTCGTCAGCGCCCACTTCCGCGACGGGACGCGCGAGTCCTTCGTGCTGCTGGTGGGGTTGACGCGGCGCGCGGATGGGCGGGTGGTGATCAACGGCGTGCGGACCGTGCCCTTCTGGATGGAGCATCGGCAGGGCACGCGGCGCATGGGGGTGCGCCCGCTGCAGACGAACGAGCGAGGCCCGCGCGCGCGCCTCGCTCCGTCGGTCGATCCGCGCTACGAGGCGCCGGCGACACCGCCCATCGACACGACGCCGGGCTGCGCGGTGCCGGAGGTGGCGGTCGGCGCCTCGTCGGTCACCGCCGGACCCACGACGACCGCGCTGGCCGACGCCTGGCCCTTTCGGTGGCCCACCGAGCCGAGCTGCCAGGGGCTCCCCCGATGAGGGGGCAAGGGTCGATGGGCCGGGCGGCCCTGCTGGTCTTGGCGCTGGCGGGGCACGCGGTCGCGGGCGTGGCCGAGGTGCGGCTCGAGGCGGTGCTGGGCGGCCGCGCCTTCGTCGAGCCGGTCTTCGCGCTGCAGGCCCCCAGCGATCCGGCTCACTGGTACGTCGTGGAGCGGGCCGGGCGGGTGCTTCGCGTCGCGGTGTCGGACGACGTCGCGCCGCCCGAGGTCGCCGTCGACATCAGCGCGCGCGTGGACTCGCGCTGGGGCTACGCCGGTCTGCTGGGCGCGGCCTTCGAGCCCGACGGGCGCGGCCTGGTGCTCTCCTTCACCGAGCGGGTCGGTCGCGTGCTGTGGTCGCGCGTTGAGCGCTTCCCCTTCGCTGACGGCGTCGCCGATGCCACACGACCACTGCGCGTGCTGTCGCTCGAGCAGCCCACGGCGCAGCACAACAACGGGGCGGTCGCGTTCGGCCCCGAGGGCGCGCTGTACATCGGCTTCGGCGACGGACAGCTGGGCGGCGATCCGCCCAACCACGCGCAACGATTGGATAATTGGTTCGGGAAGATCCTCCGGGTGAGGCTGGGCACGGATCCCGCGACGCCCTACACGGCGCCCACCGACAACCCCTTCGTCGGCCGCGCGGGGGCCCGCCCCGAGATCTGGGCGCTGGGCCTGCGCAACCCGTGGCGCTTCAGCTTCGACGCGCAGACGGGGGCGCTGTGGGCGGGCGACGTGGGGCAGGCGACGCGCGAGGAGGTCGACCTCATCGAGCGCGGTGGTAACTATGGCTGGCCGGCGCGCGAGGGCACGGAGTGCTTCCGCCGCAGCCTGTGCCACAAGGTCAGCGACGTGATCCCGCCGGTCACGGAGTATGACCACACGGTCGGCATCTCGGTGACGGGCGGCTACGTCTACCGAGGCCACGCCGCGTCGGGGCTGCTGGGGGACTACGTATTCGGTGACTTCGCGACCGGTCGAATTTGGGCGGTGCGGCCCGAGGGCGCGGGCTGGGCGCGCCGAGAGATCTTTCGTGGCAAGGTCTCGATCGCGTCCTTCGCGGAGGGCCTCGACGGGGAGCTGTACGTCGTGAGCTATCGAAAGGACCGCCCGGCGCTGCAGCGGATGGTGCCGGTGGTCGCCGCGCGCGGGGAGATCGACGGGGCGGCGGTGCGCGTCGCGCCGTGACGGGGGAGGCGACCAGGGCGAGGCCGGCTGCAGGCTTGGCGCGCGCGACGGACGCGGGCATGCTGCGCGGGTGGCCCCTACCGATGCCCTGCTGAAGGCCGTTCAGGCCGGCGATCTCGAGGCCGTTCGCCGACTCGCCGCGGCGGGCGCCGAGGTCGACGTGCGCGGGTCCTATCGCGAGACACCCTTGATGCTCGCCGCCGCGGCGGGGCACCTGGAGGTGATGCGCTGCCTGCTCGACGCCGGCGCGCACATCGAGGCGGTCAACAAGTGGAAGCGCACGGCGCTGCACGCGGCGCGCACGCCCGAGGCCGTGACGCTGCTCCTGGCGCGCGGGGCCGCGGTGGATCACCCCGACGAGGACGGCATCCGCGCGCTGGACTGGGCGGCGTTGTGGGGCGCTCCCCACCTGCTGCCGGCGCTCATCGAAGGGGGCGCGTCGCTCGACCGCCGCCGGCCCGATGGGGGCAAGACCGCGCTGCACCTCGCCGCCGAGGGTGGGAAGCCGGCGTGCACCGCGCTGCTCCTGGCGGCCGGGGCGGAGGTCGACGCGCGGGACGCGGGGGGCAGCACGCCGCTGATCGTCGCCGGGCGCAACGGCGACGCCGAGAGCGTTCGCCTGCTGCTCGACCACGGCGCCGAAATGGACGCACGCAACGAGCGAGGCCAGAGCGCGCTCGCGGCCGCGTGCGACATGGGCCGCGAGGCGGCGACCCGCGTGCTGCTGGAGCACGGCGCGGATCTGGCCGGGGCGCTGCCCTCGTCCCTGCGCACCGCGGCCATCCGGACGCTGCTGCTCGAGGTCCCCGCGGAGGTGGCGCGCTGCCCCGCGCGCGACCGACGCCTATTGCTGGCGGCGGCGAGGGGGGACGCGGCGGGCGTCGAGTCAGCCCTGCGCGAGGGGGCGGCGCTGGGGCGGCGAGACCGCGCCGGCCGCACGGCGCTGGAGTTGGCGGTGGCCGCCGGCGCGGCGAAGGCGGCGATTCTCCTCGAGGCCGGCGAGATCCGCCGCCTTCGGCGCCGCCCGGCCGACCGCGATCTGCTCGAGGCCGCCGTGTGCGGTCGACTGCGACCGTTGCGGGCGGCCCTGAAGGCGGGCGCGCGGGTCGACGCGCGCGACGGTCGAGGGCATGGTCCGGTCGACCTCGCGGCCGAGTACGGTCATGACCGCGTCGTGCAGGCGCTGCTCCGCGCTGGGGCCTCGCCCGACGGCCTCAGCCCCTACGGGCCGCTGCATTGGGCGGCGCACAACGACCATCCGGCGGTGATCGAGGCGCTGCTGACCGGCGGGGCCGATCGCGATCGGGCCGACGCCTGGGGCGAGACGCCCGCCTTCATCGCGGCCGCGATGGACCGTCCCGAGGTCCTGCGGCGCCTGTTGCTCGCCGGCGCACGGCACGATGTCGCGGACGCGAAGGGCCGCCCCCCGCTCGAGATGGCCTCAGGGGAGTGCGCGCGACTGCTCGAGGAGGCCGCGAGCGGGCGCCTGCTCGCGACGGAGCGCCTGCGGGGTACGGTCCAAGGGCCCGATGATTGCCCCATCTGCCAGGCGATCGGAGGCAGCGTCCACGCGGATCGCGAGGTCGGCGAGTCGCTGCCCGACGCGGCGAATCGCCTGGAGCGCCAGCGCGACGGTCAGTGGCGCTGCCCGGCCTGCGCGACCGCCTACGCGTACGAGCGGGACCGAGGGTGGTACACCACCGGGCACGAGGACGACGAGTACTTGTCCCGACGTTGACCGTGGGCGCTCGTGCCGACCGCACCATCCGAGGCGACGCGCTCTCGCGGACCGGCCCGTGGCTGCGCGGGCTCAGGGCGCGCGCAAGACCGCCTTCACGGTGCGGAAGACGGCGGGCGAGGTGAGCAGGCCGTTGTGCCCCAGGGTGGGGAAGCGCCGCACCTCGCCGAAGGAGCAGGCCGCGGCCTCGCGCGGCAGGATGAGCGCGTCGGACTCGCCCACGATGGACGTGACGGCGGTGCGTGGCGGCGGCAACCCATTGAGATGACGAAGGAAAGGGCCGCCGGGATCGAGCTGGCGCACGAAGGCCGAGGGCGCCCACAGCGAGGCATAGGTGCCTTGATGGGGTGTGCCGAGCGTGATCAGGCGGTCCACGCGGCGGTCGCCGCCGAGCATCTG
>CALBMW010000179.1 GCA_937896275.1 uncultured Myxococcales bacterium | reverse complement strand
CTCTGACCGGGCTCACCCCCCTGCCCCGGACCCCCGTCGGCCGCCATGCCCCCGCCAAAGGGACCGCCCCCCTGGGCGACGCCCCCATCCGCGTGCGCGTCGCCGCCCTCGCCGCCGGCATCCCCCGACGATCCGCCGCAGCCCACCAGCCACGCGACCGCGGCCACCACGAGCCATCCATCGCTTCGCACACATCCCCCCCAGCCAGACAAGATTGGCCATCGGCACCGGCGACGCGGGACATGACCTGCCCTACCCTGTCGGCATGGATGTGCCCGAGCGCTGGGAGCGCAGCAGCCGGCTGCTGGCGGATCACCGCGACATCATCGACGCCACCGAGGACCACGCCCCACCGGCCTGGGCAGCCCGGCGTGGCTGGCTGCCGTGGCTCGAAGCCCGCCCCGACGCCTTCGTGGACGCCGCCGATGCGGCCGGGCTGGCCGCGCTGCTGGACGCCGCGCACGACGCGCCCGACGATCTGCGCGCGCTCGGCGCGACGGTCCGCGCGCTGACCGATCTGCCGCTGCTGGCCGGTGAGCCGGCCTGGGCCCTCGATCCGCGCCGGGCCGCGCCCCGCAAACGCGCACAGGTGCTGGCCTTCGCGGCGCTGACCGCCCCGCTCGCCCGTGACGCACACCGCATCGTCGACGTCGGCGCGGGCCACGGGCACCTCACGCGGCACCTGGCCGAGGCCTTCGCGGCCGAAGCGATCGGGATCGAGCGGGACCACGAGAGGGTGGCCGTCGCGACGGGGCTCGCGGCGGGCCGCGTCCGCTTCGAGGCGGTCGACGCGCTGACCGTCGACTTGGCTCTCCGGCCAGAGGATCTGGTCCTGGGCCTGCACGCCTGCGGCGCCCTGACCGACCGGCTGGCGCGGGCCGCGGCCGAGGGCGGCGCGGCGGCCGCGTGGGTGTCGTGCTGCCTTCAGCGACTGCACGCGGGCGCGGTGCGGGCCCCCCTCGTGACGCCGCCGGTGGGCGAGGCGGCCCTGACGCTCGCCGTGCGCATCCTGGGCCTGAGCAACGCGGCGCCCCAGGCGCACGGCGTCGAGGCCGATCTCTCGGCGATCGCGGAGGCTCGCGCCCGTCGTGAGGGTCTGCGGGTTCTCCTCGAACTCAGGGGGGTGGTCATTCACCCAGGCGAGGAGCTCCGAGGCGTCAACCGCAGACGATCCCACGACCCGCTGTCCGCGCTGGCCGCGCGCGTGCTGGCCGGCCGGGGGCTGTCCGCGCCCACGCCGACGGAGCTGAGCTGTGCCACCGCGGAGGGCGCCACGCGCTGGGCGGCGCGGCGCCGCTACGCCCTGCCCCGACGCATGTTGGGCCCGCTCGTCGAGCTCTACGTCAACCTGGACCGTGCGCTGCTCTTGCTGCGCGCCGGGCACGCCGTCGAGGTCGGGCGCGCCTTTCCGGCCGACCTCAGCCCTCGGAACCTGGCCGTGCGCGCAGGCCGTCGAGCACCAGCGCGTGCAGCGCGATCAGCGCCGACTGACGAGCCTCCGCCGCGAGCTCGTAGAGGTGAGGTGGCGTGAACGCGGCGTAGGCGCGCAGCAGCGCTGAGGCCCGGGTGGGAGCGTCGCCGGGCGCGAAGGCCCCGGCCTGCGTCCCGGCCCGCAGCACCTCGCCGAGCAGGGCGCGCTCGTCCTCGCGGAAGCGCCGCCACGAGGCCTCGACGCTGGGGCAGTAGAAGTGCAGCAGCTCCCGCGCGTGGTGGCCACCATGCTCGAGGGCCCCGAAGGCGCGAGTGCGCGCGTCGAGCACCGCGCGGATCCGCTCGCCGTGCTCGGTCGAGGCGGCGGCCGCGGCGGTCATCGCGGCGAGCACGTGTTCGAAGCGGTCGCGCGTGAGCGCGCCGACGATGGCCTCCTTGCTGTCGAACACGAGGTACACCGAGCCCACCCCGACGCCGGCGGCGCGCGCGATGTCGGCCACGGTGGTCTTGCGCAGCCCGTAATGCCCCAACAGGCGGCCCGCGGCGCACAGGATGCGGCTCCTGCGCTCGTCGAGCGCGGCCCGGACGGCGGGCGAATCGGCGGCTGGCTTGCTCACGGCGGCATTATGCGGGATTGATCTGCCGCACCGACCTCAAACGGCCCGCCACCACCTAAGCCATTGAAATCATTGGATACTGCACAGGTGTCACCCACTTCTTTTTGGCCGCCATGGGTGTCGCCCACTTCTTTTGGCCGCCATGGGGCCATGGGTGTCGCCCACTTCTCAAGTCCAGCTCAGCCGGGGTGGTTTCGCCTCCCCGATCCGCAGCACGTCGGCCAGATTCTCAGCGTCTCCGGGCCGGCCGCGCGCCCGGACTCGGTTGTCCAGGCAGATCGGGCCTGGACCACGCCCCAACCCGCCACCCGGCGGACGCAGCCGTGCGTCGGCGCCGGCGGGGGCGCGGGTGAAGGTGGACTCGGAGC
>CALBMW010000178.1 GCA_937896275.1 uncultured Myxococcales bacterium | reverse complement strand
CCAGCCGCGCGCAGATCATCGCCTCGCGCAAGAAGCGCGGCCGGTGGCGCGCGTGATCGAGCAGCCCCGGGCGCAGCACCTTGACCGCCACCTGGCGATCCAGGATGCGGTCGTTGGCCCGGTACACGACGCCGATCGAGCCCCGCCCGACCTCCGCACCGAGTTCGTACCTCTCCGAGAGGTCTCTAAGCTGCATGGTCGCGCAATCTACCCGGGAATCGACGGTGCGTACCACCATCGGCACAGTGAGGGCGCGACTTCAGTCCGCCGCCGCCCCCGCCTCGACCGCCGTCCACCCGTGCGTGATCTGCACGCTGCCCGCGAGCATCCGCGACACCGAGCAGTATTTCTCGGCGGACAACTGAACCGCGCGCTCGACGGCCGCCGGCTTCAGCGCGCGACCCGTCACGGTGTACTGCACGTGCAGGTGCGTGAAGACGCGCGGGATCGTGTCGGCGCGCTCCCCACGGACCTCGATCACGCAGTCCGTCACGTCCTGTCGCTGCTTGCGCAGGATCTCGATCACGTCCATCGCCGTGCAGCCGCCGAGGGCCTGCAGCACCAACTCCATCGGACGCGGCCCGAGGTTGCGCCCGCCGATGTCGGGCGATCCGTCGATGATCGTGCCGTGGCCGCTGTCGGACTCGGCCAGCCAAGCCGCCCCCTCGATCCACTTGATTCGTGCCTTCACGCGCACCTCCTCAGGGCTGTTCATTGCGCCGCGCGGCAACATCGGTTATCGCGGCGGCCATGAGCAAGCTACCCGCGCTGTCCGACTTCACCCGACGCACGCTCCGCACATGGGCCATCGTGGCGGGCGCCTACGCCCTCCTGCTCGCGGCCTGCGTCATCGTCTTCGTGCCCTGGAAGACGCCCGCGCTCAACGTCGGGTTGCTCGGCTACGCCGCCCTCTACGCGGCGGCGGCGCCCGGGCTGTGGCGCGGCGCCCGCCTCGGCCATCGGCTGGGTCTCGCGGCGGCGCTCAGCGGCTTCGTCGCGCTCATCGCGGTCCTGACCGGATTGTTGAGCTCTTTCGCGTACTTGTGGGGCACGTTCGGGGACTTCGGGCTCGGCGCGTCGGTGGGCGCGCTGCTCTTCGCCAGCGTCGCGCTGCAGGTGCTCGGCCTGATCCCCGCGCTCATGCTGCGCGCCCTGCTGCGCCGCGAGGTGCGCGCCGATCTCGGCCTCGGGCGCGGCGGCCTGCGCGCGATCCTCGGCCTGTGCGCGCTGCCGCTCACCGCCGCGCTCTGCGTCTACGCCGTCGTGCGCGTCGATCCGCTGGCGCCTCTCTCCGCGGCCGGTCGCGATCAGGCCATCGGCCACCTGCGCGCCGCCCTGCTGGGCGATCCGCGCCCGCCCATGCCGGCGCTCGCGGGCGTGCCCGTCGGCTTTGGCCCGCTCTACGTCACCGCCTGGGATCAGGGCGCCGTCTTCGCCCGCGTGACCGGTGAGGGGGCCGACATGGCCGAGGCCGTGGCCCGCGCCGCCGACGCGCTCGTCAGCCACCCGCGCCTGGCGGGGCGCCGCGTCGGCGGGGGCCGCCTCGAGGTCGACCGCATCGTCGACGCGACCCCCGTCCCCATCGACGCGGTGCCCTTCGTCGCCCTCTCGGTGAACCCGGGCAAAGACGGCCTGCGACGTCGCGCCGGCGAGTCCGAGGCGGTCCTGCTGCCCGGCGATCTGGTCAAGAACCAGGCCTTCGGCCACGCCCCGCTGGTGCCCGGCATCCGCGAGCTGCGCCTGGGCCTCGACGCGCGCCGCGTGCTCGCTCGCCTCGGCTTCCCCGACGGCCGGCTGGAGCGCCTGCGCGCCGAGGTCTTCGTCGAGTTCGAGGGTCGCGCCCTGCCCGTGGTGCGGGGCAACACGCCTCCCAGAGGCGAGGGCGCGGACGCCTGGCGCGCCGCCGCCATCGCCGGGGGCGACTTCGTGCTCCGCCAGATCCAGCCCGACGGTCGGTTCCACTATCAGTACTTCCCGCTGACCAACACCCACCCCGATCCGCGCCGCGGCGGCTACAGCCTGCCCCGCCACGCGGGCACCGTGTACTCGCTCGCCCTGCTCTACGGGCTGACCGGCGAGGCGCGCTTCAAGACCGGCGCCGAGAAGGCCATCGCCTGGCTCGACGGCCAGATCCCGGCCTGTGGCGCCCCCGATCGTGCGTGCGTCGCCACCGGCGACGTGGCGGAGTTGGGCAGCACCGCGCTCACGGTCGTGGGCATGCTCGAGTACCAGCGGCGCACCGGTGACCGCCGCTACGAGGGCCGCATCCGCCGCCTCGTGGCCTTCGTCCTGGCCATGCAGCGGCCGGACGGCGACTTCGACCACGCCTTCCGCGTGCGCGCCGGCGAGCCCGATCCCACGGTGCGCTCGATGTTCTACTCCGAGGAGGCGGCGCTGGCCCTCGTGATGGCCCACGAGGCCCTGGGCGATCCCGCCCTGCTCGACGCGTCCCGCCGCGCGCTCGATTACCTCACCGGCCCCAAATACGACTTCTTCCTGGGGCGCGTCATCTACGGCGCCGACCACTGGACCTGCATCGCCGCCGACGAGGCTCACCCCCGCCTCGTCGACCCGAAGTACCTCAGCTTCTGCCGCGGCTACGCGGCCTTCGTCGCGCGCATGCAGTACGCGCCGGGCGCCTGGGACAACGACGACTTCCGGGGTCACTACGGCTTCAGCGGCCTGATGGTGCCCCAGGCCCCGGGCGCGGCCGGCTTCACCGAGGCCATCGTGTCGACCGCGTCGCTCGCCCGAAAGCACGGCGAGTCGGACGCCGATCTCCGCCACCAGGCGGCCCTCGCCCTCGACGCCCTGAGCCGCGATCAGGTGCGCGCCGAGAACGCCTGGATGATGCCGGACCCCGCCGCGGCGGACGGCGCAATCCGGCGCTCGCTGGTCGAGCAGGAGGTCCGCATCGACTTCACGCAGCACGCCCTGAGCGCGCTGATCCGGGGGGCGGCGGGCTGAGCAGGCGTCTGGCGCCGAGCCCACGGAGGCCTGCGCGGCGGCGTCGCGTTTCAGAGCGCTCTGGGCTTCCGCAAAAGCAGCTATTCGTGCCGGGTTGCGGTATAAGCGGCGCCAAATTCTGACGCAGAAGCCCCGCCGCGCGCCGGCGCCCGTTCGCGCGGCGTGCGGCCGGAAGGACGTTCGATGGCCGTACACGTGATCAAGCGGGGGCTCGACCTCCCCATCACCGGTGCGCCGACGCAGACCGTCGAAGACGCGCCCCCTGTTCGACGGGTGGCCTTCGTGGCCGCCGACTACCCGATGGCCAAGCCCCGCATGCACGTCAGCGTGGGCGACATCGTCAAGCGCGGCCAGAAGCTGGTCGACGACCGCAAGAGCGAGGGGGTGTTCTTCACGGCCCCCGGCGCCGGCACAGTGGTCGA
>CALBMW010000177.1 GCA_937896275.1 uncultured Myxococcales bacterium | reverse complement strand
AAGAACCCCTGCGGCGTGATGTCGGCGACCGCGAGGTCGGTCACCACGCGCTGGACGCACCCGACGCCGGTGAGGGGCAGGGTGCAGCGTTCGACCAGCTTGGGGTCACCCTTCTTGGCCGACTGGATCATCGTGACGATGACGCGGCGCGCGCCGTTGACCAGATCCATGGCGCCGCCCATGCCCTTGACCATCTTGCCCGGGATCATCCAGTTGGCGATGTCGCCATTGTCGGCCACCTGCATCGCGCCCAGGATCGCCACGTCGATGTGCCCCCCGCGGATCATCGCGAAGCTCTCGGCGCTGTCGAAGAAGGACGATCCGGGCAGGGCGGTCACCGTCTGCTTGCCGGCGTTGATGAGGTCGGCGTCCTCGTCGCCCGCGAGGGGGAAGGGGCCGATGCCGAGCATTCCGTTCTCGCTCTGGAGCACGACCTCGATGCCGGTGGGGACGTAGTTGGCGACCAGCGTCGGCATGCCGATGCCGAGGTTGACGTAATCGCCGTCCCTCAGCTCACGGGCGACGCGCTGGCAAATCTGTTCGCGGGTCAAGGGCATGGCTCAGGCCTCCCCGGCGGCGGCACGGGGCCGCACCGTGCGCTGCTCGATCCACTTCTCGTAGTGGGCGCCCTGCAGGATGCGCTGCACGTAGATGCCCGGCAGGTGGATGGTGTCCGGGTCGAGCGCGCCCGCGGGCACCAACTCCTCGACCTCGGCGATGGTGAGGCGGCCGGCCTTGGCCACCAAGGGGTTGAAGTTGCGGGCGGTCTTGCGGAAGACGAGGTTGCCGTGGGTGTCGCCCTTCCAGGCCTTGACCAGGGCCACGTCGCCGGGCAGCGCCTCCTCGAGCAGATAGGCGCGGCCGCCGAAGTCGCGCGTCTCGCGGCCCTCAGCTCGCTGGGTGCCCACGCCGGTGGGCGTATAGAAAGCGGGGATGCCGGCGCCCGCCGCGCGCAGCCGCTCGGCGAGCGTGCCCTGGGGGCAGAGCTCGACCTCGAGCTCCCCGGCCAGGAACTGGCGCTCGAACTCCTTGTTCTCGCCCACGTAGGACCCGATCATCCGGCGCACCTGACGCGCCTCGAGCAGCACGCCGAGGCCCTTGCCGTCGACGCCCGCGTTGTTGCTGACCAGGGTCAGATCGCGCAGGCCGCGGGCGTGAACCGCGCGGATCAGGTTCTCCGGGTTTCCGCTGAGGCCGAAGCCGCCGACGAGCAGCGTGGCGCCGTCGCGCAGATCCTCGACGGCCTCTTCGGCCGAGGGCCAAGTCTTGTTCATCGGGGCACTCCTCCGCCTCCAGTCGGTGCGGCCCGCACGATAACAGACCCGATCGGACCCGCAAGCAGCATGATCACGCGGATCGAGCGAGCGCCGATGGCCGTGATTCGTGCTTCCGGGGCGTCGGTGCGGTTGCGCCCCTGCGCCCCCGCGAACAAGATGACCAGGCCGTCGCCAACGAGGGGGCCATGCTCAACCTGTACGTCGCGCCGCGCAGCCGCCGCGCTCCGGTGCCCGAAGCCACGGCGCTCGACGCGGCCCTCGATTTCTTGAAACAACAGGAGATCATCGGTGAGTCGGGGACGCCCGACGAGTACCCGCCCGGGTGCAACGCGGCCAACCTGTTCGCCAGCGACGCCAGCGATCATCTGCTGCCGGCCGAGATCACCTTCGACGCGCTCTACGTCCGGCGGGCGACACGCCCCGTCTTCTTGCCCGAGGAGCAGCAGGTCGATGGCTTCCGGGGGGCCACCTGCACCGTCTGTGGCGATCCGGTCGATCCCCCCGCGCTCACCGAGGCGCTCGATCGCCTGATGGTGTTCCCGGTGGAGCGCTTCGTCTACGCGTGCCCATCCTGCCGGTCCGAGTTGGGGTTGAAGGAGATCGACTTCGGCCAGCCGACGGCCGTCGCGCGCTTCTGGTTCCTGATCGAGGGGGCCGCCTTCGGCCGCCTGACACCCGCGATCGTCGAGCGCCTCGAGCGCCTGCTCGACACGCCGTTGGTGATCGTCCCGGAGCGGCCCGACGAGCTCGTCGAGGACTGGGTGCCTGCCCGCCGCGGGTTCCGCCGCCGCTCGTGACGGTGGTCGCCCGCTCGCCTCGCGCGGCCCCGGCAGCGCGGCCGTGAGGATCGCCCAGGCGGTCGTGGCGATCCTCGCCCTGC
>CALBMW010000176.1 GCA_937896275.1 uncultured Myxococcales bacterium | reverse complement strand
GTGCCTGGCCGCGTCCCGGGTCGGGATCAGCTGTTTCGGCTCGGGGTGCCGGCGGCGGCGCGGTGGGCGGTGGCCGTGGCGCCGCTGGCCGCGGGCTACGATCCGCTGTTCTGGGTGACCAACGGGGCCGTGTGTGGCGACTCGGTGCTGAACTGCCTCGGTGGGCGCGCGCGCGAGGGGGCCGGCCGGCCCGAGGGGCTCATGGTCGACTTCCAGCGGGCGGACAGCTTCCTGCTCGTCGTCGACGCGCGTGGCGATCTGAGCGGAGGGCCCTTCATCGCGTCGGCCCGGCCGGCCGCCGAGGGCGAGACCTGCGGGAGCGCGATTCGCCTCGGCGTGCCCGCGCGCTTCCCAGGCACCACCGAGGGCCGCACGGGCGACGTCGCCGGCAGCGCTTGCCCGGCCAACACGCTCACGGCGGGCCCGGAGCAGGTGTTCCGCCTCGACCTCGCCGCGCCCCAGGCGCTGCGCATCACCGCCGTCTCGGGGGCGTCGACCGACGTGGCGCTCTACGTGACCAGCGACTGTGCGCAGGTGGACGCGGGCTGCGCGGGGGGTCACAACGCCGTGGGCAACGGGCTCGCCGAGACGCTCGACGTCGACCTTGCGGCTGGCACCTGGTTCGTCGTGGTCGACCACGTCGGCAACCAGGGTGGCCCCTTCCTGCTCGAGATCACGCCACGGTAGTCGGCGAGGCCCCGGGCGCGGTTACCGGCGCTGCCAGGCCTCGCCCTGCAAGGTGTAGACGACGCCCCTCTTGTCGTCGCCCCAGGGCAAGGGCAGGGGCTCGTTGGGCAGCCCCATGTGAGCGTCCACGTCGACGTAGTTGCCCGGGTTGAGCCCCGTGACCTTCGCGGCGCCGATCTTCAGCGTGCGGGCGCCCCGCCCACGGCCTTGGACCGAGAGGGCCGCCACCGCGTCGCCTCGCAACTTCGTGAATCGTTCCGCGGTCTTGGCGGCGAACATGCGTCGCAGGATGCCGTCATGGGCGCCGAAGATCTCCACCACTTCGACCTGAACCTCGTCGGGCACCGCCCACTCGGTGTGGGTCACCCGCAGCTCCTTGCCCGCGCGGCCGTCGAGATCGGTCAGCTCGGCGCTCACGAGCTGCGCGCCCGTGCGCCAACCATGGGTGAAGTACAGATAGGTGGCCCCATCGGGCAGGCGCCCGGCCACCACGATGTCCAGCGCGGTCACGAGCACCAGCTCATCGAGCGCGTCGCCCGTCACGTTGCCGTGGTATCGGCCCAGGAGCGCGGGGTGGTCGCGGTCTGCCAGGTAGGTCGCGAGGGCCTCGGCGGTGGCGTCGAGGCGCACCGTCGCGGTCCCCGGCAGGCCCGCGGCGTTCAGCGCGGCCGTGCTCAGCGTGGCCTCGATGTTGACGGGATCGGCGTCGGCGTCCTGGACGATCGCGGCGAAGGCGAGGTCGGTCCCCGCCACCCCGGGAAGATCCCTCAGCCGCACGCGGGCCTCGACCGCCCACCCGTCGCGGCGCGTGGTGCCCGAAACCGCCCCCTGCGCGTAGGCGCGCCCGTCGAGCTCCAGCGCGGGCGGGAGCCCCAGCTCGAGTTGGTTGAGCACGATCCGCAGGCGCCTCGCCTTGGCGCCCGCCGGCACGAAGATCAGCTCGAGGCGATCACCGGTCGTCCGCGCCCCCGGTTGGAAGACGTCGTCGACCACCTGGGCCGCGACGTAGAGGTGGTCGGCGTCGTAGGCCAGCTGCACGGTCCCGCCCAGGTCTGTGGGGCCGCCCGAGCGCCCGCTCACCCGCACGTCGAGGGCGAAGGTGGGGCGCGCCTCCCACTCGTTGAAGAAGCCGTCGATGGCGGTGTCCCCCGCGGGCGACGGGCCGATGATGCGGGGCAGTGGGGTCGGCGACGCCGCAGGAGCGCCCAGACTCAGAGAAGCGCCCAGGCTCAGGGCGCCCAGGCTCAGGGCGCCCAGGCTCAGGGCGAAGGACAGGCGGGCGGCGCCCGAGTGGGCACGGGTCACGACTCTCGCTCGGGCAGCTCGATGTCGTATTTGCGCATCAGTCGGTACACGTGGCGGCGGTCGATGCCCGCCTCGCGCGCCACGCGGCTGATGTTCATGTTGTGCTGCTCGAGCAGGCTGAGCAGGTAGTCACGCTCGAACAGCGCGACCATGCGCTCCTTGGCCTCCTTCAGGCCGGTTCCGAGCTCCACCTCGGCCACCAGCGGGCTGCGGCGTGGCGGGCGCCCCAGCCGGGCCTGCATGTCGGCGGGCAGATCGCCCAACGCGATGAGCTCGTCCTCGCAGAAGGTCGCCGACCGCTCGACGACGTTGCGCAGCTCGCGCACGTTGCCGGGCCAGTCATAGTCCTGCATCGCCTCGATGGCGTCGACGCTGAACCCGCGCGGCTGCAGCGTCGGCTGCCGCTCGCGCAGCAGGCCCAGGAAGTGCTCGACCAGCATGCGAATGTCCTCGGTGCGCTCGCGCAGCGCCGGCATCGTGAGGCGCACCTTGGCGAGCCGGTAGTAGAGGTCCTGCCGGAAGGTGCCCTCCTCGACCATGGTCTCGAGGTCGCGGTTGGTAGCGGCCAGCACGCGACAGTCCACGCGGATGGTGCGCTCGCCGCCGACGCGGCGGATCTCGCCGTTCTCGAGCGCGCGCAGGAACTTGGGCTGCACGGCGAGCGACATCTCGCCCACCTCGTCGAAGAAGATCGTGCCGCCTTCGGCCCGCTCGAAGACGCCGCGGTGGGTCTTGATGGCCCCCGAGAATGCGCCCTTCTCGTGACCGAAGAGCTCCGACTCGAGCAGGTTCTCGGGGAAGGCCGAGCAGTCGAAGATGACCAACGGCCGCCGGCTGCGGCGCGAATGCTCGTGCAGGGCCCGGGCGACCAACTCCTTGCCGGTCCCCGTCTCGCCCTGCACCACCACCGAGAGCTCGCTCGGCGCCACCTTGTCCACGAGCCCGTAGATGTCGCGCATGCGCGGCGACCCCCCGATGAGCGAGCCATAGTGGCTGCGCTTGATCGGGTAGACGGGGATCTCCTCGACGAGGGGGACGAAGCGAATCAGCGAATTGCCAACCAACATCTCGCAGTTGGGGTACAGGAAGGCCTCGCGAACCCGCAGGTTGCCCACGTAGGTGCCGTTGGTGGAGTCATGGTCGACCAGCAGGTAGTCGTCCCCGATATGCCTGATTTCACAGTGGAAACGGCTCACGGTGTTGTCCTGCAGCAGCAGGTCGTTCTTCTCGTTGGCGCCGATGCGGACGATGTTCTTCGCGACGATGAGCTCCAGCCCGGTGCTGGGGCCGTCGACCACGACGAGCTTGCACTTCTCGACCTGGATCGTCTCGGTGATCGCGCCAACGTTCACCTCGACGGTGCGCTGCCGGTCGTCGTGCTCGTGCTCCGGCGGGAGGTCGGCGATGCTCGGTTCGCGGGGGTGTGACATGCCGGTCAAAGTACGTGGGGCCCTCCGGGCCGTCAATCGGCGCACCGTGAATGGTGATCCGCCCCCGGCGTCGCTTGACGCCCTCGTGCACCGGGGCCATCGTGCCCGCGCCAAAGGCGCCCGAAGAGGTCTCTCATGAAGCGGCTCGCCCTCGCCCTCGCCCTCGCCCTCGCCCCCGCCCTCGTCGCGGCCCAGCCGGACGGCGCGGCGCCCTCGTCGGGGCCCGTACCCATCCCGACGTCGGTCCCCAAGGGCGCCGACCCTGGGGCGGCCGACGTCGCCGCCGTGGTGGCGGGCGTGCAGGCCTTCTACGCCGACGCGCGCGATCTCAAGGCCGGCTTCACGCAGACCTACACCTACAAGGTCTACGACCGCACCCAGGTGTCGAAGGGGACGGTCTACTTCAAGAAGCCCGGCAAGATGCGCTGGGACTACAAGACGCCCCAGCCCAAGGTCTTCGTGGCCGACGGCAAGACGCTGTGGGTCTACGAGCCCACCGAGAACCAGGCCTTCAAGCGCCCGCTGGCCTCGGCCCAGCTTCCGGTGGCGCTCACCTTCATGAGCGGCGAGGGCGATCTGAACGCGGAGTTCGAGACCCGGCTGCTGCCGCCCAAAGACGCCGACCACTATCTCGTCGAGTTGGTGCCGAAGAAGCACGCGGGCGACTACCAGAAGCTGCTGCTGCACGTCGATCGCGCCACCTTCGCGGTACACGCCAGCACGGTCATCGATCCGGTGGGCAACACCAACCACGTCGCCTTCAGCGAGGTCGCGACCAGCGTGGGTCTGCCCGACGGCGGCTTCGACTTCGTGCCCCCCGCCGGTGTGCGCGTCATCACCGACCCCCCGAAGTGACGCCCCGGCGCGCGGCGCCCCGCCCACTCCCGCTTTACGCCCCGGGGTCCGCCTGCTAGCCTCCCCCGCTTTTGCCGGAGGTAGGCGCATGGCCCCAAAGAACGTGCACTTCGTCTCGCTCGGGTGCCCCAAGAACCGCATCGACACCGAGACCATGCTCGCGGGTCTGCCCGGCGCCGACTTCCACATCACGCCCCACGCCGAGGGCGCCGACATCGTCGTGATCAACACCTGCGCTTTCGTCGAGTCGGCCAAGAAGGAGAGCATCGACGCCATCCTCGAGGCGGCCGAGCTGCGCGATCAGGGCAAGATCCAGAAGCTCGTGGTGACCGGCTGCCTGGCTCAGCGCTACCCCGAGGAGCTGGCGAAGGAGCTCCCGGAGGTCGACCACTTCGTCGGCACCAACGACCTGCAGCTCGTCACCGAGATCCTCGACGGCCGCACCGGCACGCGCGTGCTGGTGGGCAACCCGGACCGTCGCGACTTCGATTGGGAGGCGCCCCGTTATAACTCGATGGGCGGCTACACCGCCTACCTGAAGGTCGCCGAGGGCTGCTCCAACACCTGCGCCTTCTGCATCATCCCCACGCTGCGCGGGCCTCAACGCAGCCGCGGCATCACGTCGGTGGTGCGCGAGGCCGAGCAGCTCGCCGCGCAAGGGGTGGTCGAGTTGACCCTGGTGGCCCAGGATCTCACGGCCTACGGCTACGATCTGGCGCCCCGTAGCAACCTCACCGCGCTCCTCGAGGCGCTCGCCGGCGTCGAGGGCGTCCGCTGGATCCGCCTGCTCTATGCCTATCCCCGAAGCTTCCCCAAGGGGCTGATCGATCTGATGGCGCGCGAGCCCAAGATCGTGCCCTACCTCGACATGCCGCTGCAGCACATCGCGGACAACGTGCTCAAGGCGATGGGCCGCGGCACCAACGGCGACACCATCCGGCGGCGGGTGGGCGAGCTGCGCGAGAGGCTGCCGAACCTGGCGCTCCGCACGACCTTCCTGGTGGGCTATCCCGGCGAGACGGAGGAGGACTTCGAGCAGCTGCTCGACTTCCTGCGCGAGACCGCCTTCGAGCGGATGGGGGCCTTCGCCTATAGCCGCGAGGAGGGCACGCCCAGCCACGATCTGCCGGATCAGGTGCCCGAGGCGGTCAAGGCGCGGCGGCTCGACGGGCTCATGTACGCGCAGCGCGCGATCAGCCGGCGGCACAACGAGGCGATGGTGGGGCGCACGGTCGAGGTCCTCGTCGAGCGCCCCAGCGAAGAGTCCGACCTGGTGTGGATCGGTCGCACGGCGCAGCAGGCGCCCGACATCGACGGCATCACCTGGCTGGGCTCAGCGGATCACGTGCGACCGGGCGCCATCGTGTCCGCGGTGGTGACGCAGGCGACCGATTACGATCTGGTGGCGGAGCCGGTCTGACGGGCCTCGGCGCGCGGCCGCGACGTCGCCGGGCCGGCCCGCAAGGCATGGGTCGGCCCGGGACGCGCGGTCCCGTCGGGCTGCTGGCTGAGGGCCGAAGGCTGACGGTCGTCGAACCGGCGCACGGCGGGCGCTTCGATCTCAGATCACTCGATCGAAGGTCACCTGGTCGAAGGTCACCTGGTCGAAGGTCACCTGGTCGAAGGTCACCTGGTC
>CALBMW010000175.1 GCA_937896275.1 uncultured Myxococcales bacterium | reverse complement strand
GCGGCGGCGGTGGTCTCCCACGCACAGCGCGACGACGCCGTGGTCCCCGAAGGGGGCGCGCTCTACGCGTGGGGCGCGCTCGACGGCGCGCCGCCGCGGCTGCTCGACGTGCCGCTGCGGCCCGCCACCGGCCGCTTCGGTCAGGCTGTGGCGCTGCCGGGCGATCTGGACGGCGACGGCCGGGGGGACGCCGTGGTGGGCGCGCCCTTCGCGGGGCACCCCACCTCGGGCCCGCGCGCGGGACGCGTCTGGCTTTATCGCGGGGCCCCCGATGGGCGGGGCGCGGCGGTCGAGCCTGCCGGCGAGATGCACGGCGGCTTCGACCACACGACCTCGGACTTCGCGGGCTGGGGCGCCGCGGCGGCGGGCGACATCGACGGAGACGGACGCCCCGATCTGGCGGTGGCCCTGCGCGACGACGAGATGCTCGCCAACCCGGCCAGCGCGGGCTTCGACGTGGACGATCCGGGCTGCGTCGCGCCGCTGGCCAACAGCGGCGCCATCTGGGTCATGCGCGGGCGCGCCGACGGGACGATGCCGGTCACGCCGTCGATGGTGTTCTGGCCCGACGTGGTGGGCGCGCGCCCCACCGCCATCGCCGGCGGCGTCGACGTGGACGGCGATGGCTTCGGCGATCTGATCGTGGGCGGCCTCGAGCTCGACGAGGGCGGCAACAACCGCGGGGGCATGTGGATCGTGCGCGGGCGCCCCCTCGACGGACCCGAGGACCGGGCGGTGGGCGTCTGCACGCCGGCGCTGAGCCTGCTGGGGGTGGCGGCCAACGACCAACTCGGGCGCAGCGTGGTGGGCCTGGGCGATCTGGACGGAGACGGGTGCGACGAGGTGGCCGTCGGCGCGAGCGCCGAGGACGTGCCTGGGCTCAACGACGTCGGCGCCGTGCGCGTGATCTTCGGCTGGGGCGGCCCCCGCTGCCCCGCCGAGCCGCGCATGGTGCGGATGGTGGGGACCGAGGCCGGCGCGCAGGTGGGCTTCTCGCTGGCCGCGGCCGACCTGGACGGCGACGGGCGCCGGGAGCTGGTGGTCGGCGCGGTCAACCGGCGCGCCGACGGCGTGGGCGTGGGCGGCGTGTTCGTGCTGCGGGGGGCGACGCTGGCGGCGCTGCCCACGGGGCCGGTCGCCGCGGCGCACGAGGGCCCGGGGATCCCGCTGCCCGCGGAGGGTCCTGGCTGGCAGCTGCTCGGCGAGGCGATCAACGGCCGCTTCGGCCAGTCGGTGGCAGCGATCGACGGCATGGTCGCCGTGGGCTCCGCCGTCGAGGCTCGCGCCGGCGCGCCCGGCGTGGGCGGCGTCCGCATCTTCCAGGCGGGGCCCGACGGCCTGCAGGCGGAGCCCTGGGCCGTGATGGTCGGCGAGACCTGGCGACCCGGGGCGCAGCTGGGCGATCAGGTCGCGGCCGGGCATATCGGGGCGGCCGGCGCGCTCATCGTGGGCGGCTTCGCCGGGCAGGGGGCCGGGCTCGACAACGGCTCCGCCTTCGTGTTGGACCTGGGGCCGTGAGGGTCCCGGCCGTCGGGGGCCGGGTCGAGCGCCTGCCACGAACGCCCGCTCTCACGTCGACCTGTCCGGCAAACCGGGTGACGACCACCGAGGCAGGCCCCCCAAGTCCTCCACCGCCCTTGTCCCCCCCTCGCTGCCGCGGCACCATGTCCCCGTGAAACCCGCCGCGGCCCAAGGAGATCCCGCCCTTGAACGCCCTCCAGACTCTCGGTCACATCCTGCAGCCGCAGGGCATCAAGGTGGTCACCACCGGCGCCGACGAGATCGGCCGCTTCCTCGAGCAGCGCTACGGCACGGTGGACCCGGCGGTCATCGACGCCCGCTGGAGAGAGACCCTGGAGTGCCTCCCCCGGGCGCGGGTGGTGCTGCTGGGCGTGCCCATGGATATCGGGGCGGGCTTCGAGCGCGGGGCCTTCAAGGGTCCCCTGGGCATCCGCTCGCAGCTGCTCCACGTGCCGGGCCTCTACGGCCGCCTCGAGGGGGCGGGCGTGCTCGACATCGGCGACGTGCGCGTCAATCCGTCCCTCTTCACCGATGACATGCTCAGCCAGACCACGCTCGAGGCGGTGCGCGCCGCGCGCTGGCCGGCCGGATCGCCGGGCGCCGACGGACGGGCCAGCGCCGAGCTGCCGGTCTCGCCGCTGTCCATCCTGGAGCGAGCCTTGGAGCTCATCGCCGCCCTGGCCCCCGAGAGCCGCGTGCACCTCATCGGGGGCGATCACTCCATGTCGATGATCTCCACGGGCGTCCTGGCGCGCTCGCCCGCAAACGCGGGCAAGACGCTGGGCGTGGTGCACTTCGACGCTCACACCGATCTGCTCGCCGAGCGCGACGGCATCCGCTGCTCCTTCGCAACCTGGGCCCACCACGCCAACCTCGCCATCGGCCGGGGCGGCCGGCTGCAGCAATTGGGCACGCGCATCTCGGGGCGGAGCCGGGAGCACTGGGAGGCCACCTGCGAGGTCCGCCAGTTCTGGGCCGACGAGATCAACAGCCGCGGCGCCGAGTCGATCCTCGATGAGCTGTGCGGCAACCTCGGGCGGGCCGGCGTCCGCGAGCTCTACATCTCCAACGACGTCGATGGCACCGATCCGCGCTGGGTGGCCGCGACCGGGACCATGGTCAAGGGCGGCATGCATCCCGAGTTCGTGTCGGCGGCCATCGACCGGCTGGGCCGCGAGCTGCAGGTGGTCGGCGCCGACGTGGCCGAGTTGGCGCCGCCGCTGAAGTGGCATATTCGCGGCGAACCGGCGCGCTCGAACCAGACCTCGGCCCACTACACGCTGCGCCAGTTGGAGGCCCTGCTGGGCCGGCCGGGCCTCTTCGCCGGCGAGATCCTCATCCCGGAGCCCGCCAGCGAGGAGGAGGTCTGGGACCTGCCGCCCTACGTCTGAAGGGTCTGGCCACCGCTCCGCATCGACGTCCATGCGTGCCATGGGCGGATGTGCTCGAGGCCGCCGGCCAGGCCTTCACGGCGCGGGGGGCGCGCGCTGCGTGCTCGCGGGGCAGGCCGCGCCGTCGACGCCTGAGCCGACGCGGCATTGGAGCGGCCTGAGCTGGACCCAGGTTCGGTCCCGGCACGGCGCGCTGGGCGCCTGCGGGATCTCGCCCCCGGATCGCGACTTGCGCCCGAAGTTGGGAGAGGCTCATACGCTCGTGCTTGGATGAGCGGGGTGGGCTCGGGGAGGAGCATTGCACATCATGATGCGCTCGCGCCGCGGCGCCTCGGGGGCCCTCGCTGCGCTGGGCCTTGTGTTCGCAGCGGGTTGCTTCGAACGGGCGGTCCTTCGTCCCTGCACCTCGGACGACGAATGCGGCGTGGGTCGCTGTCGCGACGGTGAGTGCGTCGAGGGCTCGATCGACGCCTGCTCGCAGGGCGCGCAAGCATGCGCCGTCCCCGACGCCGACTGTGGCCGTGTCACGGGCGCCGACGATGGCCAAGCAGGCGCCTGCGACCGCGCCGAGGATGCCTGCGCCGGGGCGTGCGGCGGTGGATCTGCCCCGGGCTGCGTGGCCGCGCCGCCCGACGAGGGCAGCGAGTGCGCGGCCGGTTTGGGGATCTGCCGCGCTGGCCGGTGCTGTGTGCCTGCCTGCGACGCCCGTGTGTGCGGCGATGATGGCTGCGGGGGGCGCTGCGGGGCATGCGAGGGGGGGTCTCACTGCACGGCGGGGCAGTGCGTGGCCGGGCCGCCCGAGGCCTTCCTGCGTATCGAACCGGCCACGTTCTGGATGGGAAGCCCCGCCGACGAGCCGGGCCGCGCCGAGGACGAAGCACGTCACAGGGTGCGCCTCACGCGGCCCTTCCTCGTGAAGGCCACCGAGGTCACGCGCGCCGAGTGGTCGGCCGTCGCCCCCGGGGCCACGTCGTCGGACACCGCCGACTGTGGGGACGATTGCCCGATGGACGGCGTCACTTGGTACGACGCCGCAGCCTACTGCAACGCCCTGTCGACGACGGCGGGGCTGGCGCCGTGTTACGCGCTGCAAGACTGTCACCCGACGGACGACGTCGGCCGCGACTGCGCCGGGGCGACCTTCGCGGGCCTCGATTGCATGGGCTATCGGCTGCCCACCGAGGCGGAGTGGGAGTTCGCGGCGCGCGCCGGCACCGACACGGCGTTCCACGCAGGCGCGCTCACCCATCCGGGCGACACACCGGTCGATCCGATCCTGGACCTCGTCGGCTGGTACGCGGGCAACGCGAACGCGCGTCCGCACCCGGTGGGCCGGATGGAGCCGAATGCGTGGGGGCTGTACGACATGCACGGCGACGCCTGCGAGTGGACCCACGACGCCTACGCCGCGGACGCGGGGGGCGTGTTCGACCCCGAGATCGCGGTGGTCGATCCGGTGGGGCCCGCGCTGGGCGTGCAGCGGATTTGCCGGGGCGGGTCGTGGGCACAGCCCGCGCGGCGAGCCCGGTCGGCCGCCCGGACGCCGAGACCGCCGGCGGATGGGTCGCGTGAGGTGGGCTTCCGGCCCGTGCGGACGGTGCGGCCGTGATGCGCCGCGCTGCGACCTTGTCCACGATGCCCGCCCCGTGCTTGGATGGCTCGTCTGCTCCCAGGAGATGCGTGCGAGGTCTGCTCTCTGCCACCCTGGTCCTGTCCGCGCTCCTGCCGGCCGTCGCCGGCGCGCAGCCGGCCGCGCAGCCGGCCGCGCAGCTGGAGGCCGGGGCGCCGACGATGGCTCAGCAGCGCTACCTGATGGGCCGAAACCCATCCGTGATCTGTTAGTAATGATTTCAAGTACTTAGCCCCGCAAGCCAAGCC
>CALBMW010000174.1 GCA_937896275.1 uncultured Myxococcales bacterium | reverse complement strand
CGCGTGCGCTACGGCCTTCGAGCGGTCGACGCGCCACGCGTCATCGCCGCGCTGGGCGACGACCCCGACGCCTGGGACCGGGCGGTCGTGGCCGAGCTGGGCGCCGCGCTGCTCGAGGCTTACGGCGGCACGGGCGTGAGCGATCTGGCGCGCCCCGAGGCGGTCGACGCCGCGGCGCGGGCCGCCGAGAAGCTGCTGGGCGATCGCCTGGCGGAGCAGGGCCTCGAGCTGCTCGCTTTCCGCGCGCCCGCCGCCCACCTCGACGGTGAGATCGAAGGCAGGCTGGGCACGCTCGCCGACCTGAACGCGCGCACCCTGGCTCACCGGGACGCGGCGATCGACGCCCAAGCGTTGGCGGAGCGCCAGGCCCACGACGAGGCCGTGGCCCTCCAGGGCGAGCTCGAGAAGACGTTGGCGGCCCTGAGCGCCGAGCGCGACGCCGCCCGCGAACACCTGGCGCAGGCCCGGCGCGACGCCGACGGGCAGGCCGCCGCACGCGAACGCCAGGCCAAGGCAGAGGCCGCCGCGCGCGCGGCCCGGGCCGAGACCGATCAGCTGCTCGTCCCGGGCGAGGCGAGCGCGCTCGAGGCACGCATCGACGCCCTCGAGGCGCACGGGGCCGTGCTGCTCGACCACGAGATCGCCCAGCGGATGGCCCCATGAGGCGCGCCTTCCTCGTCGGCTGCGGGCTCGTCGCGACCTGTGCTGCCTTCGCCGCCCTCGCCGTGCGCACCGTGCCCGTCGGTGAGCGCAGCGACGGGCACGGCCCCGGCCCGCGTCTCGTCGCGCCGTGGGCCGAGTGGAGCACCCACCCCGCCCCACCCCGCCACGGCTGGGGTGCAAACGACGACGCCCCGGCCCTCGACGCGCGCACGCGAGACGGCGATCACCTGAAGCTCAGCCTCACCGCCTACGGCGAGGCCGATCCGAAGCGCGCCGCGGACGCCCTGCGCCAGGCCGTCGTCCAACACGCCACCGACGCGCTGCTCACCCCCGGCAGTCGGCTCGAGGCTTGGCGAGCCATCGTGATCGCGGCGCGCGCCGCGGCGCCCGGCCTGACCCAAGCCCGCTTGTCCGCGATCGAGTTGATCGGCGCGGACGACGCCCGGGCCCGCGAGCGCCAGCTGCAGAGCCTCGACCAGCGCATCGGGCAGGCGCGCGAGGAGGAAGCCCGGGCGGCCGACGAGGCCGAGGCCGCGCGCCAATCCGTGCCCCAGGCCGTCGAGCGGGCCCGGGCAGAGGGACAGCAGCGCGCCGCCGAGGGCCAGGCGAAGTTGAGCCTCGAGATCGCCGAGCTCGAGGGCGAGGCCGAGGCCTACGCCGCCCGCCGGGCAGGCACCACCGACGCCCGCGTGCGCGCGCTGCTCGCCGAGGTCGAGCAGGCCGAGGCTCAGGTCGCCGCCCGCCGCGACGCCCTCACCGGCGCCGCCCTCGCCCGCCCCGCCGGTCGCCTGTTCATCGCGCTCGAGGCCGTCCGCCGCCTCGAGCCCGGCAGCCTGAAGGGCAAGACGCTCGCCGAGTGGCGCCGCCACTTCCTGCCCGAGGCTCCATGAGCCCGAGCCGCGCACCCGGACCTCCCGCGACGGTTTTCGTTTCCCCCAAAGGCCACGGTAGGGTCTGATACGGCCTCGACGCCCCCGACGGAGACCCCATGGCGCGCACCCCCTCCACGATGCTCGACCTCGGCACCCCGGCCCCCGACTTCGCCCTGCCCGACCTCGACGGCGACATCATCAGCCTGGAAGACTTCCAAGACGCCCCAGCCTTGCTCGTGATGTTCATCTGCAACCACTGCCCATTCGTGAAGCACCTGCGAGACGCGCTCGCCGCCTTCGGCACCGAGTACGGCGAAGTCATCGGCATCGTGGCCATCAACAGCAATGACGCCGACGCCTACCCCGAGGACAGCCCCGCGAAGATGCGAGAGGAGGCCGACGCCGCCGGCTACACCTTCCCCTATCTGATCGATGCCACTCAGGAAGTCGCGAAGGCATACAAGGCAGCCTGCACGCCCGACTTCTTCCTCTTCGACCGCGACCGCAAGCTGGTCTATCGGGGACAGTTCGATGGCAGCCGCCCAGGCAACGGTGTGCCGGTGACGGGGGCCGACCTGAGAGCGGCGATCGACGCCGCGCTGGCCGCGAAGCCGGTGAACGGGGAGCAGGCGCCGTCGATCGGGTGCGGCATCAAGTGGAAGCCGGGGAACGAGCCAATGCCCTGAGATTTCATGTAGTTACGCAATGGCGAAAGATGACTGTGCGGCTATTCTTGGTCAATGTGGGCCCAAGACCCGCACGACCCGCACAGCGGCACAGCGGCACAGCGGCTTCGTCCAGCACGCCCGCGGCTGGGGCGACCATCCTCGCCGCCCTACTCGAGACAGTCACGGTGCATGAACCCCTCGACGGCGCCGCAGGGGACTCGCCGCCACGCACCGGTCCGGCGACCGGCGGAGACGCACACGGCGCCACGGGGCACGATCCCGACTGCCCCTGCGCCACGCCGCGGAGAACGTGGCTCCCGAGGTGCTGGCAGAGGCCATCGAGCACTTTGCACGGCACGACATCGCGTGGCATCGCGGCACCCCGCGGCCCGAGGGCGTTCCCTGGCCCAGCACGCACCTCCTCGACAGCCAGGTCCAGTGCGGGTTGTCACACCGAAGTGGCCTGGCGCTGGCTGGACACGACGCCCTGGCATGGCGTGACGTCGGCGCTGGCGGAGCGTTACGGCGTGCCCCCACGGTGAGGGCGTCGAAGGACCCGGATCCTGTCCAACGACGGCCCGTCCCCCCGATCACCCGGGAAGGGCCTCCAGCGCGCTCCCGAACACGGCCATCCACGCGCGCAGCGCCTCCCCAAGGTCCCTGACCTCGACCGCCTTGCGCCGGAGCCCGTCTCCGAGGCCCTCGACGCGGCGGTCGGTGTCGTCCGCGTAGTGCGCGATGTCGGGCGCCGCCAGCACGAACGCGCCGACGATCTGACCTCGCGTGGCCTGGTCGAAGTGGGACGAGAACCGGGTCCGCAGGTCCTTGGCCAGCTGCTCGCGGAGGCGACGGCTCTCGACCGCGTCGAGGTGCGGGTGGTTGCCGACAACCTCCACGACGGCGCGTGCGCGCTCGCGTCGGGGCCGCTCCATGAACAGGTGGATTCGAAGCGCGGAGGTGAGCCCACGCTCATCTTCAGTGAGCTCGCGCAGGACTGCCACGGCGGGCAGGTAGATGGCAATCAGGCTGCCTTCACCGCCGCCGATGTGCCATGTGTCCGGGTCGAGCACCTCGCGGAGGGCTTCCCGGAACGCCGCGACGAAGGCCGAGTAGCCCTTGGACTGGCGTGACAGGAAGAGCCCGAGGGCGTTCCAGGCGTCCTTGTGGCGAAGCACGACGGACTGGAGTTCGGGGACCGACGAGGGCACCTGGCGCAGAGCCTCGATGGCGTCGCCCTCCGCCTCGACGACGGCGTTTCGCAGCTTGTCCTGCCGCTCGTCCTGGACGTCTGCGCGCTGACCGAGGCATGCGCGGAACTCCTGGAGCATAAACTCGGCGGTCGAGGACGGACGGTGGGTCAGCAGCTCGTCGAGCCAGGGGAGGTAGGCGTCGTAGTCGACGACCACGAAGCGGTCGCTCGCGGGCTGCCCCTGACCTGGGCAGAGGTACACGAGCAGCGGCTCGGTGGGCCAGCAGTGCTTGCTGGCCTCGACACTTGCCCAGGAGGCGTAGTCGGCGGTCTGATCGTCCGACTCGGAGGCGTCGACCTTGTACTCCACGACGAGGACCGCGCGGGTGCCCTCGCCGTGAGGGACAGACACCAGGACATCCATCCGGCGGACCCCGCCGCTTCCGGGCACGCGCGCCGCAACCTCGAGGTCGACGTGGGCGCTGTGGAGGTCGAGGCTGTCGATTTCGACGGCGTCGGGTCCGGGGGGATTGCCGTCGCGGAGGCAACACGCCAGCATCAGGAAGCTGCGCAGGGGCAGAGTCCCGAGCCCGTGGTGCCCGCGTGGGTTCAGCAGCCACCCGAGGAGCGCCGCGTGGCTCAGTTCGCGCCGCTCGATCCCGAGGACGTGGAACGCGGACACACGGGCGAGCTCGGACTCGAAGCGCTGGAAGTCCGGCGACTGGAGCAGCCGGGCGAGGGCATCACGTGGCGAGAGGGACGATGGCATGGGGAAGTCTAGCGCGCGGCGAGCGTGGGTCACAAGGCTCCCGTGCGGAGAGCCGTCGAGCGGCGGGGGCGCCGGGGTCACAAGGCGGGGCCGCTATCGGGGCCGGAACCATGCGGGTTCGCTCACGTCGCTTCAGTGACTCCCGTACTTGATTGATCAGTAGTCAAGCCCGAGGGCGTCCAGCCAGCTCACCAGCACTCGGACCTGGGTGAAGTGGCCGAGATAGGTTGGCGCGCTGAGCTGGAGGCCCTGCGTGCTGCCCGGATGAACGAAGTGTTGCTTCCCGGGACGCTCCCGAACGGTTGACCCCCAGCGTCCGCAGCTTTGCCCGCCGATGTCGTGGATGTCGAGACCTACCGGTCATGAGCTGACGCCGCCGAACGCAGACCATCGATCACCGCCGGCAGATATCCCTTCACGACAGCCTCACGCTGCACACCACCCCCTCGTCCACCAACCGCTCGAACTGCCGCACCAACCTCTGCGCCAGCTTCTCATCGTCCACCAGCACCCCCACCTCGACGTTCCGCTGCTGTGCGGCCTCGGTGAAGTTCGCTGATGTCAGCAGCGACCGACGCCCGTCGATGACAACGCACTTCGCGTGCAGGACCGCGTGCTTGCTCCCCTCCATCTCGAGGGAGCGCGGGTAGTGATAGACCTCGGGGCGCCGCGCTCCCGGCCACAGCTGGTCGCGGAAGCGCTTCGCGAAGGCGGCGAGCAGCACCGCGGACGGGGTCTGGTCCTTGTGCTTCCGGTGGACGTTCGCGATCACGCGCACGGCCAGCGCCGGGTTGGCGTCCATCCGCTGGGCCAGCTTGCCGAACAGCGTCTGGGCCTTGAAGCCGTCGTCGATGGCGTAGCTGACGATCAGCACGCTCTCCTTGGCCTGGGCGAACAGGTCCTGCACCACCACGACCGTGTCGCGGCAGTCCACGTGGTCGAGCTCGGGCGGGGACCAGACGAGCTCCACGCGGTCGGCCATCTGCTGGGTGGCCAGGCGCTCCTCGGCGAGCAGGGCGAGGCATCGGGCGATGTGGCGGGGGGCCATGCCGTCGGCGTGCATCTCGGCCAGCTCGGCGGTGATGGCCGGGGCGTCCTCCATCCTGACGTGCTGTGCGAGGCTGGCGACCGCGTACGGGGCCGACATCGTTCCGCCCGCGAGGGCGTTGGCCAGACTGAGCAATGCCGGCCGACCCAAGTGGCTCAGCCGCTCGCTCATGGCGCGTGCTCGACGAAGAACGCTGCGCCGGGTGTCGCGACCGTCGGCACCACCAGCGCTCGGTCCAACAGCTCATTGCGGCGCTCGCAGCTCGTCTCGGCGATCAGCAGGCAGCCATGGCAGGCGGCGCCGTGGAGGAAGCGCTCCTCGTGCAGATCGGAGGAGTCGTGCTGCGCGCAGACTGGATCGTTGGAGCAGAGGCGGCCCAGCTCGAGCGCGTGGCTCAGGTGGCGACCGAGGTGTCGACCGATGTCCACCAGGCCGCCGAGCGTGCCTTCGGACCCTGGGTTGCCGGTGTACAGCAGGATGCCGTAGCCCGACGGACCGGCGTAGACGCGCTCGCGGATCGAGCTGGCGGAGTAGCCGCAGTCCAGTGAGACGGCCGTGATCAGCAGGTGCGACAGCGAGTGCAGCATGATGTAGGGCAGGCCGGGGAACGTCGCCTTCTCCATGGCCTTGCGCTCGCGCCAGACGTCGAAGCCCCCGATGAGCCCCTCGGACCTCGCCCGCACGGCGTCGCGCGTCAGCCAGGCCTGGATCGCCGTCGCGGAGAACGAGAGGAACACGCCCTCGCCCCGGTTCTGGTACGCGGGCAGCCAGGTGAGATCCCGAGCGAGCGGGGCCAACTCGATCTCGAGGTCGAGCTCGCCGTCGATGTCGGGGAAGGTCGCCTCGAAGCGCGTGAAGCCGACCTGCGCGACGACCTCGCGAAGGCGGTGCACCAGCACCAGGCGATCGATCCTGTCCGCGGCCACGCCGGGGAGTTGACCGATGGGGTGTGCGCGGGCGTAGAAGTCGCCCTCGGGCTTGTCCTCGCCGAGGCTCTCCTTCTGCGCGAGGAGCACTTCGATCTCGGCCTGCTTGATGCCCTTCTCGGGGGGCGGGAGTCCCTTCTTGCGCCGCTCGACCTCGGCCCAGACCGCTGCATCCGACAGCCCGTCGAGCGCGACCTTGACCTTCTCCTTCTTGCGCTCCTTGGCGACCTCGGCGGTGTCCTCGCAGTACTGCAGGTAGTCGTCAAAGACCTTGGCGACCGCCTCGCGGAGCGCGTCGTCGGCGTCGGGGATGGCGATCAGGCCCATCGACTGCGAGAAGTACGCGTTCGACGCCGAGCGGGTCAGCAGGCGGTTGTGCTTGTCGCACGGCTCGGACACGCGGGGCCCCAGCCAGGGCTTGCGGCCCTTGCACCTGCCCAGGACCGGGGGCGTCTTCACCGCCGCCTCGGACAACGGCCGCCGGTGGTTGTCCCGCTTCACGTCGCGCACGTAGATCTCGGCGAAGTCATTGCCCGCGCCGCCCTCGTCCAACCAAAGCTCACCGGTGCGATCCGTCTCGTCGCCGTGGCGGACGAAGCGATACCAGTCGACGTCGGTGATGTGACCCTTCTCACAGGCCTGGACGAAGCGCACGGGGACCACCGGCTGGACCTTGCGATCGCGATCGAGGTAGCCGCCCTTGACCAGGCGCTCCCATGGCACGAGCGGTCGCGTGCGGTACGTGCGCCCATCCGGCGCGGTCCATGCCGCCTCCACCTGGCCCAGGAACCATGTAGGGAACAGGAACGCCGCGATGCCGGTCCGCGGCCCGTTGAGCCCACCGTCGTCCACCGGCGGCGCGTACAGCCTGAGCTCGGGCACGCCCAGCCGCTCCTGCAGCCAGCCCTCCAGGCGCTGTTCGTGGATGCGCTCCTTGTCCCCCTGCCAGTACTCGAGGCCGCCGATCAGCACTGAGCGGTTGGGCAGGTCGACCATCGACCCCGGGCCGAAGGTCGTCAGCACCTGGCTCTGCCGCAGCTCGCCCGTGGGCGGCACCTTGCCCTTGCCCTTGCTCACTTGGGGTCCTCCTCGACTTCGATGCCGTCCGGGTTGCGCAGCCACAGCTTCACCGTCGGCTCGACGTCACGCAGGCTTCGGTTGGCCTTGAACTGGCGTGCCTCCTTCGACTGCTTGTCGAGCTCGGGATCGAGCGGATCGAAGAGCAGCGGCGGCGCCACGCCGATCTCGCGCTGGTACTGCAGGTCGCCCTTCGTCGTGGCGATGTTCGCCCAGGCATCGAGCAGCCCGACCACCCGCTGCTTCACCTTCTGCCTCAAGGCCTCGGACTCGGCGTCATCGAGCTGGCTGTCGTGCCCCTCCGCGCGCCGCGAGATGACCTCGGCCACGAAGTCGAGCGCCGGGCGGTGCGCGTTGACCGCGAACGCACCGCGCGGCGCCGTCATCCCTGGATGCCCAAGCCGGGCCAGGGCGACGGTCACGGCGGCGATGCCGCGGTCG
Organism: uncultured Myxococcales bacterium; assembly: GCA_937896275.1. Classification (GTDB taxonomy): domain Bacteria; phylum Myxococcota_A; class Bradymonadia; order UBA7976; family UBA1532; genus JACKDN01. The sequence continues at coordinate 284 of CALBMW010000174.1, read as the reverse complement.
AGCGCGCGCGGCGAGAAGGGCGTGACGCTCGTGGCCTCGACCGCCCGATAGAAGCTCTCATGCCAGGCAGCGAAGCGCTCGTAGTGGCTCCGGTCGCGAGGGCGATGCAGGTTGAGCAGGGTCACGACCAGCCCCGGTCGCTCGTCCTCGCGGCCCACGCGGCTGGTCGCCTGGATGTACTCCGATGCCGTCTTCGGCTGCCCGAGCACCACCAGCAGGCCCAGGCGCTGGATGTCGAGGCCGACGGAGATCATGTTGGTGGCCAGCGCGACGTCGACGTGATC
>CALBMW010000173.1 GCA_937896275.1 uncultured Myxococcales bacterium | reverse complement strand
CCGAGAAGCTGCTGCTCTTCGGTGGGGCCATCCAGCTGGCGGGCGCCGTGAAGGCCCGTCGCGCCACGCGCCACGCGGCCTCGGACTTCCTCGAGGTGGAGCAGGCGCGCGGCATCTCGGTGAGCACCGCGGTCATGAGCTTCGACTACGACGGCTTCGCGGTGAACCTGCTCGACACCCCCGGCCACGAGGACTTCAGCGAGGACACCTACCGGGTGCTCACCGCCGTCGACAGCGCGCTGATGGTGCTCGACAACGCCAAGGGCGTCGAGACGCGCACCCGCGCGTTGATGGACGTCTGCCGCCTGCGCGACACCCCGGTGGTCACCTTCGCCAACAAGCTCGACCGCGAGGGCCTCGATCCCTTCGAGCTGATGCACAACGTCGAAGAGACCCTGAAGATCGCCTGCGTCCCGATGACGTGGCCCATCGGCATGGGGCAGCGCTTCGAGGGCGTCTACGACCTGGTCGACAAGCAGGTCGTCTTCTACCAGCCCACCCAGCGCGGCCGCCGCAACGAGCGCGTGGTGCTCGAGTCGCTCGACGACCCGCGGCTCGACGACTGGGTGAGCCCGGCGCGCGCCGACAAGCTGCGCGAGGACGTGGAGCTGCTCGGCGCGCTCGAGCCCTTCGACCCCGACGCCTTCCGCGCCGGCAAGCAGACGCCCGTCTTCTTCGGCAGCGCGGTCAACAACTTCGGCGTCAAAGAACTCCTCGACCAGTTCGTGCGGCACGCCCCGCCGCCCCAGCCCCGCGCCACCGAGACCCGCGTGGTCGATCCCCACGAGCAGGCCTTCACCGGCTTCTGCTTCAAGATCCAGGCGAACCTCGACAAGCAGCACCACGACCGGATGGCGTTCCTACGTATCACCAGCGGGCGCTATCAGCGCGGCATGAAGATGAAGCACGTCCGCACCGGAAAGGTCGTGGCGGTCAACAACGCCACCGCCTTCCTGGCGCGTGACCGGGTGGTGACGGATGAGGCCTGGCCGGGCGACATCATCGGCTTGCACAACCACGGCGGCATCCGCATCGGTGACACCTTCACCGAGGGCGAGGACCTCAAGTTCACCGGCATCCCCGCCTTCGCCCCCGAGCTGTTCCGCCGCGCGGTGTTGCTCGACCCGCTGAAGTCGAAGGCGCTGGTCAAGGGCCTCGAGCAGCTCAGCGAGGAGGGCGCAGCGCAGCTCTTCCGCCCCATCGAGGGCAGCGACTACATCCTGGGCGCCCTGGGCACGCTGCAGTTCGACGTCATCGCCTCGCGCCTCGAGAACGAGTATCGCGTGCGCGCCCGCTTCGAGGGCCTTGACATGAACGCCGCCGCCTGGGTCACCAGCGAGGATCCGGCCGCGCTCGAGAAGTTCATCAACGAGAACAAGCGGCGTTGCTTCCGCGACATCGCCGACAACCTCACCTTCATCGCCAACAGCCGCTTCGTGCTCGACTACGCCGCCCAGCAGCACCCCAAGGTGCGCTTTCACCAGCACATGGAGGTCTGAGGCGCCCCGACGCCACCCTGCACCCGCCCTACAGCGTGAACAGGAAGGTGGCCCCCGTACCCGGCCGGCCTTCGGCCCAAACCCGGCCGCCGTGGCGGCGGATGACGCGCTCCACCGTCGCCAGGCCGATCCCGCTGCCCTCGACGGCGCTCGCCTCGTGGGCCCGCGTGAAGGGCACGAAGATGTCGGCGGCGCGGGACGGATCGAAGCCGGAGCCGTTGTCGCTCACGAAGAAGCAGCGCTCCCCCTCCCGCTCGGTCGCCCCGATCTCGATGCGCGGATGGTCGCGGTCGCGGGTGTACTTCCAGGCGTTCTCCAGCAGGTTGTCGATCACGCCGCCCAGCAACGCCGGATCGCCCTCGGCCACCAGGTGCGGCGGCATCTCCACCTCGACCTCGCGCGTGGGATCCCGCGCGCGCAGCTCGTCGATCGCCCGTCGAGCCAGGCTGGCCAGATCGACCGCCGCGCGCTGCAGCCTGACCCCGGCGATGCGCGAGAGGCCGTAGAGGGCCTCGACCAGGCCCGACAATCGTGCGGCGGACTGCTGCATGCGCAGCAGCAGGTCCCGGTCGCCCTCGGGGACCGACTCACCCAGCTCGGACAACAGGATCTCGCTGAAGCCGCACAAGGTGCGCAGCGGGCCTCGCAGATCGTGCGAGACCGCGTGGCTGAAGGCCTCGAGCTCCAGGTTCGCCTCTTGGAGGCGCTGGGCCTGGCGGCTCATGGCCTCCTGTGCGCGGGCGCGCCCGCCCATGGCGCGCGCGAAGGCCTGCCAGCGCCCGTCTGCGAGCACCTTGTTGCAGACCTCGACGGGGACGATCGAGCCGTCCTTGTGCAGCAGGCGCCACTCGGAGGTCTCGGTACGCCCATCGAGCAGCGCCGCCCGGGCCTGCCACACACGGTCCGCGTCCTCGGGGATCACCAGCTCGACGATGGTGCGGCCGATGATCTCCGACGCCTCGCGCCCCACCAGGGTGCACGCCGCGCGGTTGGCGTCGACGAAGCGGCCCTGCAGATCGGCCACGAAGATGCCCTCGGGGGCCTCCTCGATGAAGGTCTCGAGCTCGGCGCGGATGGTCTCGTGCTCCTCGCGCACGTTCGCCAGCAGCTCCTCGAGCTCGCTGCGCTGCGAGACGTCCTCCACGTGCAGGACGACGCAGGCAGGCCGCCCCGCCACGCCGGGCACGGCCAGGGCGTCCACCGACGCGGGGAAGGGCTCGGCGCCCGGCCGCAGGTTCCACGAGACGAAGCCGTGTCGCCCGCGCTCCACCGCCTTCGCCACATGGCGGCTCAGCTCGTGCCGCCAGGACGGGTCGAAGATCTCGGCCAACGGCACCCCCGCCAGGCTCCGGTGGTCGCGGCCGTGCATCCGGCCGAAGGAGGGGTTCGCCCGCAGCAGCGTCGTGCCGTCGGCGCTGGCGATGGCGATGCCCCAGGCGGCCGACTCGTAGATCGCGGCCAGCGCCGGCAGGTCGTCGCCGGCCGCTTCGGGAGCGGGTTGCGGCTCGCTCGACGCGTCGCCCTTGGCGTCCTCGAGGTTCTCGCGGCTCATGGGTCGGCTTGCCTCCTCCGCCCCCGGCGGTCGCGTCGTTCCGACCCACCCCCGTCGCAAGGCATGTGCCGCGGGGCTCGATCGCAGGCGGGACGGGGGCCGAGGCCCGCGCCGGCCTCCGCCCCACCTCGGCGCGCGAACGGTCGCCCTGGCGTCCGCCGAGGCGCCCGTCCGAGCGGGTGAGACGCCTTCAAGTCCTTGTCATTACGGACGAAGTTGTGAACTCACCCCGTCGAGGTGCCCGTCCAGCGCGAGGAGGCCGAGCACCCGGCGGTAACGGTCGCAGCCCCGTAGCGGTGGCGCACACGGGGTAACACTCGGGTCGGCCCGGCGACGGGGTGGCCTGGGGGTCACCGAGGCACCCGAAGTGACGGGGCGCGCCCGCGACCACCACGGGTCAGGTCAGCAATCGAACGCTGGTGATGGCACGTCGGACCGGCACGTTCACCCGACCGCAGTCGACGACCAGCTCGTCGAGGTCGCGCTCGCGCCCGTCGCATCGGTGCGCGCGCCGGACGCTCATGGTGAGACAGCTCAGCGTCACCGTCCGCGGGGCCACGGTCTGCGGCGGCGCGTCGCAGTGCAGGCGAACGATGAGCCCCAGCCCGCGATCGGCGCGCTTGATGGCCGTGACGCGTACGTCCGGGTCGTCGGTGAGGATCAGGCCGTCGGCCAGCACCTCGAGGGGCAGGGTCCGCTCGGTCAGCCAGGACGCCTCGAGCTGGTGCTGCACGCGAAACGGGGGTCGATGCGCCGGCAGATCGCCCGGCGCGCTGAACCACACCGCATAGTCCACGGCGTGCTCGCCGGGATCGGTGCCGCGCGCCGGGAAGGCCAGCAGGGGCAGCAGGCCGAAGGCGCGCTCCTTGGGCGCGTTGCGCAGCAGCACCCAGTCCACCGTCCCCTTCGGCCCCAGCGACACGCAGCCGGGCCCCGCCATGAACACCGAGAGGCCAGCCCCGGACGGCTCATCCTCGACGTGCGCCAGGCCGCGCGTGGCCCAGAAGGTGGGGTCATAGAGCTTCACCCGCGGCCGCAGCACGACGCCGCCGGGCACGTCCATCGACAGCCGCTCGGCCCGCAGCGTCGTCTCGAAGCGGCAGGTGACGGTGTTGCGTGGCGCCGCCGCCCCGGTGACCTGCATCCGAATGACCGGCGAGCGCGGATCGAACCACAGCCGTCGCACCACCACGCGGCCCGCCAGCCGACACTCCACCTCGACCTCGAGGACGCCGTCGTCCCGCTCGCGAGGCCGCACGGACGCCGGCGTCGCGCTGGCCCGCTCCACCTCGGTGAAGCTGCCGCCGCGAAACTCGTGCCCCATGCGCCAAAGACCACCCGTGTCGCGGAAGACGACCAGATCGTTGCTCGGGCCGGCCAGACGGTTGGGCCCCGGGCGCTGCCCCCGATCCGGGTGCTGATGCTGCGCCAGGTGGGTGATGCAGCCGCCCTGGGCCGCCCGCAGCTCCACCTCATAGTGCGGCGTCGACACCCGAAGCACGCCCGCCTCGAGGTGCCAGCGAGGGGGCGCGACCAGCGGGCGCGCAGGAGGCTGCGGCATGGACGCCACGGCCCGGGCCAGCACGCTGTCGGCCAGCGCCTCGGCGTCCGCGAGCCACGGCTCCTGCTCGAGGCGCCACACGCGGTCGGGCGCCGTGCCCGTGATGAAGTCGTGGTGGTTGCTCACGGCCAGCAGATCCCACGCCCCCTCGAGCTCGAGCGCCGTCTCGGTGTCGGGGCCGATCTCGTGACGCCGCGTGGCGTCCATGCCGCCCGGCAACGCGGTGAGCTTCTCGGCCAGGATCAGCTTGCGCGCCACGCGGTTGCACCGGATCTTCACCGCCGGCCGGCTCGCGTAGAAGCCCATCCAGTAGGGGTTGGGGTCGAGGGTGAGCACCGGCAGGCGCTCCCGGTGCGCGTCCACCATCACGAGGTAGTCCTCGAGGCTCGCGTTGACGACGAACAGCCCGCCCGGCACGTAGTGCTCGCGGTTGTATCGGTCGAGCAGATCGACGAGCCCGGGGATGGGCCCGTTGAAGTCGCAGCCGATGGGGCAGAACAGGTAGGGCGTGCGGGCCAGCGGCCCCAACTGCGCCACGAAGCGTCGGATGCGCCGAGCGATGTGTCGGCCGGTGCGCCAAGGCACGCCGAAGGTCACGCCCATCCATCGGATGATGCCCAGGTGGGCCAGCATGTCGCCCTGGAAGTACGTGAAGGCGTTCCAGTGGCACAGCACCTCGGCGCCGTCGGGGCCGCGCCAGACGAAGTCGAGCGTCCGATGCTCGTCGGTCAGCAGCGCCGCGCTCGAGCCCGCCAGCGGCCACGCCGAGCGACGCCGATAGTCCGTCGCCACGAAGTACATGCCGTCGATGCGCGTGATGGCCACCTTGTCGAAGCCCAGGGCGACGAGGATCGAGGGCAGGGCCGGCGAGTGCCCGAAGTTGTCGGGCAGGTAGGCCAGCCGTGGCTCGGCGGGCAGGGCGTGCGACCGCAGCCACTCCTGGCCGATGAGGTAGTCCCGGATGATGGCCTCGGCGTCGGGCAGCACGGTGTCGGGCGTCGTGACGCCGGTCCCCGAGAATCGAATCCTCCCCTGCTCGACGAGTGATCGGATGGCCGCGCGCCGAGAGGGCTCGCGCTCCCAATACATGCGCAGGAAGAAGATGTTCTCGAGCGAGAAGATGCGCCGCGGCTCGCGCCTCAGCTCGACGATCACTTCGTCGAGGATCTTGCGGATGCGGCGCTCGTAGTACTCCTCGGACGTGAACAGCCAGTTCGGATCCCAATGGCTGGTCTCGCCGAGCACCAGCACCTGGGCGGCGTCGTCGGGCACCGCCAGGCGCTCGCGCAGGGCCCGCTCGCGGCGCGCGGCCTCGTTCATGACCGCTCCCGTCGTGCGGCCGGTGGGCACCTCGACGGGGCCGCCGACGATCGATCGGGGGCGTGCGCGCCGTCTCGATGCCCGTTACCGAACCC
>CALBMW010000172.1 GCA_937896275.1 uncultured Myxococcales bacterium | reverse complement strand
CAGGCCCTGGGCCGCATGCGCAACGTCTTCGAGCGGGTCGACGACGCGGGCGACGCCGTCTATCGCCTGAGCGAGCGCACCGCCCAGATCCACGCCATCGTCCAGGCGATCACCCACATCGCCGAGCAGACCCACCTGCTGAGCGTCAACGCGTCGATCGAGGCCGCGCGCGCCGGCGACGCGGGTCGCGGCTTCGCGGTGGTGGCCGAGGAGATCCGCCGTCTGGCCGACTCGTCGGCCCGCAGCGGTGAGCAGATCAACGTCATCGTCACCGGGATCGACGACCACACCCGCGCGGTCGTGAACACGATGCGGGAGTCGACCCGCGAGCTGGGCGAGGGTCGCAAGCACATCGACGACATCTCATTGACCCTCGACACCATCGTCGAGGCCACGGCCCGCGAGGCGGAGAAGGTGGCCACCTTGTCCGAGCTGACGCGCACCCAGCTCGAGCTCGCCGTTGAGGTGGTGGTGGTGGCCGAGGACGTCCGCAAGGGCGCCGAGCGCATCGCCGAGGGCACGCGGGCGGTGGAGTCCGCCTCGTCGGAGCAGCGCCGCCGCTGCGTCACGCTGGGAGACTCGGCGCGCACCCTGTCCGACCTGGCCGCCGAGCTGGACTCGGTGGCCGGCGGCTTCCGGCTCTAGGGGCCGGCGATGCCCGAAGACTCGGACGGTCGCCGTTTTCTGGTCGCGAACCTCGGGGCCGCGCGCCTGGGCTTCGACCTCAATCGCATCACCGAGGTCATCCCCCTGGCGCGCTGCGCCCGGGTGCCTTGGGGGCCGGCGTGGCTCACGGGCGTCATCAGCCATCAGGGGCGGCTGCTCAACGTGGTGGATCTGGGAGCCTTCCTCGAGGTGGCCGAGCCCACGCCGTGTCGCGTCGCGGCGGTGGTGGATCGCCCCGCCCTGGGCCTGGCGCTGGCCGTGGGGCAGGTGTCGATCGTCGACGAGCGCCACGCCGTCCGCGTGAGCGAGCTGAAGTTCTACCTGCCCCGCTCCGACTGGGTGCTCGAGGCCCTCAGCACGCCCGAGACGGACTTCCACCACCTCGACGTAGACCGGGTGGTCGAAGCCATCGTCGAGAACTTCTGACCGATGGATCTCAGCAAGTACCGCCACCTCTATGTCAGCGAGACCCAGGAGAACCTGGACACGCTCGCCCGCCGCCTGGTGGAGTTGGAGGCCGAGCCCACGAACCGGGACCACATCGACACGGTCTTCCGGCTCTTCCACTCGATCAAGGGCATGAGCGGCACGATGGGCTATACGCCCATGTTCGACCTCTCCCACGCCCTCGAAGATCTGATGGAGCGGGCACGCGGCGGCAAGCGGACCGTCGACGCGGACGTGATCGACGTATTGCTCGGCGGCGTGGATCGCATGAGCCAGTGGCTCGCCGACATCGAGGCCGAGCGACTGCCGCTGGTCGTGGATCAGGCGGTGGAGGCGCTGCAGGCCCGCGCGGCCGAGCTGCTCGGGCGACCTCCGCCCGCCGGCCCGACCCAGCCGGTGGGACCCCACGCGGCCGCGGTCTTCGGCGACGAGCTGCCCGCCGAGCCCGGTGATCTGCGCATCGCCGTCGCCTCGGCCCCCGGCAGCGCCGACGCTGGCGTGCGCGGCTTCTTGCTGTACCGCAAGCTCAAGCGGCTGGGCGAGGTGATCGCCTCGGCGCCGGACCTCGACACCCTGCGCGCCGGCCACCTCGATGGCCCGCTGCGCCTGGTGCTGCGCACGCGCCACCCCATGGAGCGGATCGAGCGGTTCGTGCGGCTGGTGCCCGACTGGGTGCACGTCGAGATCACACGACAGGGCGCCCTCGACGAGGCGGCCACGCAGCCCCTCCCCCGACAGCCCTCCCCCACGCAGCCCGGGGGGCCGGCCCGGCCGACGACCGGACGCCCGCCGACCTCCACACCCGAGGCCTCGCCGCCCCTCAGCGCCGACGACCTGCTCTTCACCGGCGACATGAGCCTGTTCGAGCTGCCCGAGCCGGCGACCGAGCCGGCCCGGCCGCCCCCCGAGCGGCCGACGGCGGAGGACGCCGAGGACGCTGAGGACGCTGAGGACCCGGCCAGCAGCGTCGAGCGCCGCCAGGCGGAGGCGGCCGCGATCGTGCGCGCCCCCCGCACCGCGCGCACCATCCGCGTGCGCACCGACTGGTTGGACACGCTGCTCGATCGCGTGGCCGATCTGCTCATCGTCAGCCAGCGGCTGTGGACACTCAACCGAGATCAGCCCCTGCCCGCGGTCACCCAGGCCCTCAGCGAGCTCTCGCGCACGCTGACCGCCCTGCACAGCGACGCCCTGCAGGTGCGCATGACCCCCATGTCGGTGCTCACCAGCCGCCTGCCCCGCGTCGTGCGCGATCTCTGCCGACAGGCCGACAAGCGGGCCTCACTGGTCATCGACGGCGACGATCAGCAACTCGACCGCGCGATCATCGAAGGCCTCGACGCCCCGCTCGCCCACCTGCTGCGCAACGCCGTCGAGCACGGCATCGAGGCGCCCGCGGTTCGCGAGGCCCGCGGCAAGCGGCCCGTGGGGGTGCTGCGGCTGGAGTGCATGCGGGTGCGCGACGAGATCGTCGTGGAGCTGACCGACGACGGGGCAGGCATCGATCGCGACCGCCTCGTCGAGAAGGCGGTGGGGCTGAACCTGCTCGATCGGCCCCGGGCCCTCGCCATGGCGGAGCGCGATCTCACCCGCCTGGTCTGCTTGCCCGGCCTGAGCGCGCACGCGGAGGCCGGCGCCCTGGGTGGACGCGGCGTGGGCATGGACGCGGTGCACGACGCGATCACCGCGCTCGGCGGCCGCGTCGAGGTCGAGTCGGCGCGGGGCGAGGGCGCGGTCGTGCGCCTGCGGCTGCCGCGGACGCCGGGCATCAGCAAGCTGCTGTTGGTGGAGGCCGACGGTCAGATCTTCGGCCTGCCGTTGGGCCGCATCATCAAGACCGACCAGTTCGAGACCGGCCAGACCGAGCGCGAGCGCGGCGCCCTCTACGTCACCCACGGCGACGAGCGCCTGCGCCTGCACTTGCTGCGGCACCTGCTGGGCTTCGAGCGCCGTCCCCTCGATGCGCGCTTCCCGGGCGTGGTCTTCGGGGCCACCCCTCAACCCTTCGTGCTCGCCGTCGATCGCGTGGTGGGCCAACAGGACGCGGTGATCAAGCCGCTGGGCCCGCTGCTCGAGCGCATCGACGGGCTGCTGGGCGTCACCATCGATCCCGTGGGCCAGCCGGTCTTCGTGGTCGACGTCAACCGCTTCCTGGCCATCACCTGAGGACTCGACCCCATGACGCGTGACGAGCTGCTCGAGGTGCTGCAGGCGGTGGCCGACGGCCGCCAGCCGGTATCGACGGCGGCCTCGCGGCTCGAGCACGGCGGCTTCGTTCAGCTCGGCTTCGCCACGGTCGACACCGACCGCGCGCGCCGCCGCGGGCAGCCCGAGGTGATCTTCGGGGGCGGCAAGACCGCACCCCAGATCATCGCCATCGCGCGCACCCTGTATGACCACGGGCAGCGCGTCCTCGCCACCCGGATCGATCCCGTGACCGCCGCCGCGGTGCTGCTGGGCCTGGGCGACCTGCCGGCGCGCTACGAGGCCTGTGCGCGGTGTCTGGTGGTCGAGGAGGGCCCGGCCCCCGTCATCGGGCAAGGCACGATCGCGCTCGTCAGCGCGGGCACCAGTGATCGGCCCGTGGCGGCGGAGGCGGCGCTCACCGCGCGCGTGTTCGGCAACGCCGTCGACGAGATGTGCGACCTCGGCGTGGCCGGCCTGCACCGCCTGCTCGCCCACACCGACCGCCTGCGCGCGGCCCGGGTGATCATCGTGGTGGCCGGCTTCGAGGGCGCCCTGCCCAGCGTCGTGGCGGGCCTTGTGAGCCGTCCCGTCATCGCCGTGCCGACCTCGATCGGTTACGGCGCCTCGTTTGGCGGGCTCGCGGCGCTGCTCGGCATGCTCAACGCTTGCGCCTCGGGGGTCACGGTGGTGAACATCGACAATGGCTTCGGCGCCGCCGTGGCCGCCTCGCTCGTCAACCGGCCTCCCGACTGACGCGCTGGGCGTCCGCGCGGGGGGCCATGCCCACGGACCATCGCGAGGCAGCCGGTGCGACTCCTCTACTTCGATTGCTTCAGCGGGCTGGCGGGAGACATGGCCCTCGGCGCGCTGATCGACCTCGGCCTCGACGCCGAGAGCCTGCGCGCCGCGCTGGGGACGCTGCCCCTTCCGCCCTGGACCCTGACCGTGGGCGAGGTCCGCAAGATGGGCCTGCGCGGGGTCGACGTGAAGGTCAGGGTGCGGGGCGAGGTCGAGGGCCCGGCGCACGACGACCACCACGACCACGACCACCGTGATCACCACGCACACGGTTACGCCGACGTCGTGCGCGTGCTGGAGGGGGGCGCCCTCCCCGCCACCGTCGTCGAGAGGGCGCGCGCCGCCTTCGACGCCATCGCCGACGCCGAGGCCCGTGTGCATGGCTGCGCGCGCGAGGAGGTTCACTTCCACGAGGTGGCCGCGGTCGACTCCGTGGTCGACATCGCCGGCACCGCCTTCGGCCTCTGGAAGCTGGGCGTCGACGCCGTCGAGAGCGCCCCTCCGCCCCTGGGCCGGGGCTTCGTCCGCTGCGCGCACGGCCGCATGCCCCTGCCGGCGCCGGCCACCCTCGAGATCCTGCGCGGCCTGCCGGTGGCGCCCTGCACGCTCGAGCGCGAGCTGGTGACGCCCACCGGCGCCGCCTTCGTCAAGGCCTGGGCGCGCCGTGTCGGCCCCTTCCCCGAGATGGTGATCGAGGCCACCGGCTGGGGCGCGGGCGACTCGGACTTCGAGGACCGGCCCAACCTGCTGCGCCTGGTGCTGGGCCGCACCGATCCCGCCGAGGCCGCCTGCACGCAGATCGAGACCAACCTCGACGATCTGAACCCCGAGTTGGCGGGCTATCTGCTCGAGCGCCTCTTCGAGGCGGGCGCGCTCGACGCGTGGTTCGTGCCCCTCCACATGAAGAAGAGCCGCCCCGGCATCCTGGTGGGCGCCCTGGCCGATCAGGGCCGCCGGGCCGCCGTGGAGCAGGTGCTGTTCGCCGAGTCCTCGGCCATCGGGATGCGTAGCTTCGCGGTGACCCGTCGCAAGCTCGGCCGGCGCCACGCGATCGTCGAGACGCCCTTCGGCCCGGTGCCCGTCAAGGTGGCGGAGGGCGTGGGCGCGCCGCCCAACGTGGCGCCTGAGTACGAGGCCTGCGCCGCCCTGGCCCGCGCCGCCGGCGTCCCCCTCAAGTCGATCTATCAGCACGCCGTCGCGGCTTGGCTCGCCCGGAGCACCCCATGAGCACCGGTCAGCGCATCCTTGTGGTCGACGACGAGCGCCTGCTGCGCGATCTGCTCAGCCGCGCGCTGGGCCAGCACGGCTTCGTCGTCGACACCGCCGCGGACGGCCACGCCGCCCTCGAGCGCATCGCCGCCGAGCCCCCCGACGTGGTGCTGCTCGACCTGATGATGCCCCGCATGGACGGCTTCGAGGTCCTCGAGCACGTGCGCGCCGATCCGGCGACGCGCGGCCTGCAGGTCATCGTCCTCACCGCGCGCGGCGGCCAGGAGGTGCTGCAAGAGGCCCTCGAGGCTGGCGCCGACGACTACATCAGCAAGCCGTTCCACCTCGGCGAGGTCACCGCCCGGGTCAAGGCCCACGCTCGCATCGCCCGCTACGCCGAACAGATGGCGCAGCAGCGCCGGGATGACCAGACGCTCCTCACCATCAGCCATCGCCTGACCAGTCACCTCGACATCCGCGCCATCCTGCAGGACGTCGCGGGCATGGTGGCCGGCGTGCTGCACAGCGAGCGCTGCTCGGTGGTGCTCGTGGAGCCGAACCAGCAGTGGGGTCGCGTGGTCGCGGCGTCGGACGATGCGGGCATCACCGACCGCGAGATCGCCCTCGACGGCTATCCCGAGATCCGCCGTGTCCTCGAGACCCGAAAGCCCCTCATCGTGGGCGACATCGGGGCCGACCCCCTCTTCGACCCGATCAAGGACCAGGTCGCCCGGCTCGCCGTCCGCTCCTGCGCGCTCTTCCCGATGCTGGAGGCCGATCGCTGCATCGGCGTCCTCTTCCTGCGCTCCACGCGCCCCTTCGATCGCCTGGGCCAGCGCGAGACCAGCTTCGGCCAGATCGTCGCCAACGCCGCGGCGGTGGCGGTGAGCAACGCCCGCCTCTTCGCCGGCCTGCGCCGCGACGTCACCGAGGAGCGCGCCGTCGGACGCCAACTCGCAGAGACCCGCGACTTCCTGCAGGCGCTCATCGACGCCACACCGGACGCCGTCGTCGCCACCGATCTCAACGGCCGGGTCAAGGTGTTCAACAAGGCCGCCGAGGCGCTCTTCGGCCGACCGGCCGAGCTCGTCACCGATCGCGTCCACATCTCGGCGCTCTACCCCGAGGGCGCCGCGGACGAGATCGCCGCCGCGCTTCGGGGCGACGAGCACGGACCGCCGAACCGCATCACGGTGCCCCTGCGGAGGGACGCCCTCGACGCCTCGGGCAACGCCGTCCCCGTCCTGCTGACCGCCTCGGTGGTGCAAGTCGACGAGCGTGACGTGGCGACGGTCTACATCGTGCGCGACCTGCGCGACCGCATCGCCATGGAGACCGAGCTCAACGAGACCCAGGAGCGCCTGAAGGAGAGCGAGAAGATGGCGCTGTTGGCCGAACTGGCGGGCGCCATGGCGCACGAGTTGAACCAGCCGCTGACCAGCGTGATGGGCTACGCCGAGCTGCTGCAGCGCCGCCTGCCCGCGGACGACCCGAACCTGAAGGCGGTGCGCACAATCCACACCGAGGCCGAGCGCATGGCCGCCCTCGTGCGTCGAATCGGGCGGCTGACCCGCTACGAGACCAAGGCCTATGTGGGGCAGGCCCGTATCTTGGACCTCGAGGCCTCCTCGGACGACTCGGAGTCTTCGTGACGCTGCGCGTGACGCCGCGCGTGACGGGCCTCACGGCTGGGCATGACGCCCCTTCAACTCTTTGATTACACTGCTGATTTCCGGCGCACCCACCCCGTCGGGGTCACTGTAGGCGGGGTCGATCTCGAGCGCCGCCGACAGCGCTTCGGCCGCGGCCACGTCATGGGCCGCCGAGCGTGGCTCGATGCTCAAGAGCGCCCGCCCCAACAAGTAGCGCAGCGCCGGATCTCCCGGTGAGGCGGCCACCGCGGGCTCCAGCGCCGCCCGCGCGGCCTCGGCCCGCCCCAAGCTGATGAGCACGCGCCCCCAGGCACGGCGAAGATCGGCGCGCTCCGGCCAACGCCCGACACCGTCGCCCAGCATCCGCTCGGCCGCGAAGGTCTCGTCCCCGCGCAGGAGAATCTGGGCCAGCGTCAGCACGAGCGCCGGATCGGCGTGCTGATCCCCCAGGCGCCCGCCCTGCGCTTCGAGGTAGCGGGCCAGCAGCGCCGGGTGCTGCATCAGGTCGGCAGGTTCCGGCCGCTCCGCCAGCGGCGGAAGCGGGATCATCGGCACGAGCCGCCCCGGCGCGGGCGCCACCGCCGCCGGGCCCAGCACGTCATCGAGCAGCGGCGCGGCCCACGCCGTGCCGCTCACCGCCAGCAGCGCCGCACCCAGCACGAGTCTGGACAGTCCGCCAGCAGCGCCTCGACGGTGCGATCCAGCCCGCTCGGCACCAGCCCCGGCGCGACGTGCCACCAGGGCGCGAGCACGAAGCGGCGGTGAGCGAGGCGCGGGTGCGGCAGCGTCAGGCGGGCATCGGCCCGCGTCACGCCCGGCCACGAGAGAATATCCAGATCCAGCGGGCGGGGGCCCCATGGTCGCTCCTGTGCGCGGCACCGACCGGCCGCCGTCTCGAGGTCCTGCAGCGCGTCCAGCAGGCACTCGGGGTCCTGCGTCGGCGCGAGGCCGACGACCTGATTGTGGAAGAACGGCTGCGCCGGATCGCCCCACGGGGCGCTCCGGTAGACCGGGCTCTCGACCAGCGCGCCGCGGCCGAGCGCGCCCAGGGCGACCCGCGCCGCCGCGAACCGCGCGAGAGCGTCGCCCGCGTTGCCGCCCAATCCGACCCAGACCAAGGCGCTCATTGCACGGAAGTCAACCAGCCCGAGGTCCGGTTGACAAGCCGAAGAACCCCCGACTAGGGTTCCGCCACCTCAGCCAAGGGGGTCGAAGATGCGAGGCGCGCTGCTCGCCGCGGTTCTGCTCATCACCAACGTCGGCGCCGCCGCCGCCCAGGGCATGCCCGGGGTCGACGTGAAGGATCTCGAGGCCGACGAGATCATCGCGCTCGGCGTCCTGATGAGCGAAGGGGCGTGCCCCTGCAATCCCAAGATCAGCCTGGTCGAGTGCATCCAGCAGAAGGCCTGCCCAGCCGCGACCGAGCTGGCGTCCTTCGGCGCGGCCCGCTTCCGGGACGGCGACGGCGTCGACGAGGTGCGCGAGGCGGTCGTCCGAAAGTACATGGCCGACCATGTCACCTTCACCTTCGACCTGAGCACGACGCCGAAGAAGGGCGCGCCCGATGGACGTATCAAGATCGTCGAGTTCGCCGACTTCGAGTGCCCCCACTGCGCGCTGATGCGGCCCCTCCTCGACGAGGTCGCCAAGGCCTACCCCAAGGACGTGACGCTCTACTTCAAGCAATTCCCCCTGCCACACCACATCTACGCCGAGGCGGCCTCGCGCGCCACGCTCGCCGCGCACCGGCAGGGCCGCTTCTGGCCGATGCACGATCTGATCTTCACGCACCAGACCCAGCTCGAGGAGGGCAGCTTCGTCGCCTTCGCGACCGAGCTCGGGCTCAACGTCGAGAAGTTCAAGACCGACATGGCCGATCCGGCCATCGCGCAGCAGGTGCAGCGCGACCGGCAGGAGGGCGAGGACGCCCGCATGACCGGCACGCCGACGGTGTACGTCAACGGCAAGCTCTACGCCGAGGACAAGTCCGTCGACGCGATGAAGGCCTACATCCGCCAGCAGCTCGACAAGCTCGCCGCGCAGAAGTAGGCGCCCGCTCAGCCTGATCAGCCTGATCAGCCCGTTCAAGGGCGATCGACCCCCTTCACCCAGTCGATGATCCGCTTCTGGTCCTCGGGCGCGAGGGCTCCTTCGGGGGGCATGGGCGCGCCCAGCGTCCCGGGGTAGTCCGGAAGGATCCGCGTCACCAGCTCGCTCGACAGGGGATCGCCCGGGACGACCAGCGTTCGGCCGGGGCGCCGCCGCGACGGCGCCCCCACCAGCGCGTCCGCGGTCAACGGGGGCCAAGTGCCCGGCTCAGCGCCGTGGCACGTGTTGCAGGCGCGCTCGAAGATGGGCGCCACCTCTCCGAAGGTCGTCGGGCCCCTCTCCGCGCTGACGGGCGCTCGTGGGTTGCCCGCGACGAAGTCCAGCACCAGATCCTCGTCGAGCACGCGCCCGTCGACGCCCTCGATCGCGTCGGCCCGCACGGTCAGCGTGTAGCCGACGCCCACCCGTAGATCGAGACCGGCGCTGATCACCAGGCCCATCTCCACCGGGTCGTAGTCGACGTCGACGCGCGCGGCCAACTCGCCCGAGGTGAGCGTCGCCACCATGTCCCAGGCGGTATCGGCCCGCAGGTAGCCATCGAAGCGCACCCGCAGCGGCGTGCCCGCCGGGTGCCTCGCGCCCACCGTCGGGACCGTGACGACCACGCCAAGCGGGTCGAGGTCGCGATCGGGTCCGCAGCCCACCGTGGTGGCGACCTGCACGAGCACCAAAAGCCCGTAGAAGCGAGGGTTGACAAGCCCCTGGGCATGTTCTAGTTTTCCCCGAACCGAACACGCCTCATTGGGCGTATGTCGCCGTTTTTTAAACCGAATTCCTGGGATGAGAGCCATGCGTTCCAATCCTCTTGTGCTCGCCCTGTTCATGGGCGCCGCCGCCATCGCCTTCACCGGGTGTGGACCAAAGTACCCCAAGTGCGAGGGTGACGAGCACTGCGCCGACAAGGGCGAGTTCTGCGTCAACAACCTCTGCCAGCAGTGCCGCGACAACAGCCACTGCGCCGACAAGGGTCCGGGCATGATCTGCTCGGGTGGCAAGTGCCAGCGCAAGGTCGGCTACTGCGACCCGAGCGTCCCCTGCCCGGGCAACCAGAAGTGCCGCGACAACGAGTGTGGCGCGCAGTGCCTCGACAACGGCGAGTGCACCGGCAACACCTTCTGCAGCAACGGCAGCTGCATCGACAAGCCGGAGTGCGGCGAGAACGCCGACAACCCCGCGTGCGCCGAGGGCCAGGAGTGCATCGGCGGTCGCTGCCAGGCCAAGGTCGTGCAGTGCACCGGCGAGGCGGTCTACTTCGACTTCGACCGGTCGGCCGTCAAGCCGAACCAGAAGGCGAAGCTCGACCAGATCGCCGGCTGCATGGGCGATCCCCAGGCGGCCCCGCTGCAGCTCGCCGGCCACTGCGACGAGCGCGGTACCGAGGAGTACAACCTCGCGCTGGGCGAGCGCCGCGCCGACGCGGCCAAGAAGTACCTCGTGAGCAAGGGCGTCGCGGGTGACCGGCTGTCGACCATCTCCTTCGGTGAGGAGCGGCCCGCCGTCTCCGGATCGAACGAGTCGGCCTGGTCGAAGAACCGCCGCGCCGAGTTCAACCCCCGTTGAACCCTCGCCGGATGCTGACCATGCTCCTGCGCGCGCCCACCACTCCGTTCGCGACGGGCCTCTCGGGCCCGGCTCGCGTCCCGCTGCTCCGCCGTCTCACGCTGGTCGGCCTGGTCGCCACCGCGGCGACCCAGGCCGGCTGCGTCTCCTATTGGCGGGGCAAGGAGATCGACGCCGACATCGTCGCGCTCCAGGGCCAGATCGAGTCCATGCGCGAGGATCAGCGCAAGGACAAGACGGCCACGCAGAAGCAGGTGCAGGACCTCGTCGCGCGGATCACCGCCCTCGAGACCAGCATCAACGCGTCACTCGATCGCCTGCGGACCACCATCGCCGACGGGGGCTTGGCGCAGGAAGAGCTGAAGACGCAGATCGCGAAGCTCACCGGCGAGTTGGAGGAGGCCAAGAAGGCCCTCGAGGGCCGCGGGGACGCCGGCCTGCCCGCCATCGACGCGGCCCCCGGCGCACCCGCGCTGCCCGACAACCCCGCCGACCTCTACCGCTATGGCTACGAGCGCAAGCAGGCCAACGACTGCCGCGAGGCCATTCGGGCCTTCTCGGAGTTCGCGCGGCTCAACGGCGAGAACGACCGGGCCGACAACGCGCTGTACCTGCTGGCCGAGTGCCAGTTCGTGCAGGCCGAGTACACCGGGTCGATCCGCACGCTTCACCTCATCAGCCAGAAGTACAAGACCGGCGACAAGGTCGACGACGCCCTGATGCTCATGCACGACAACTTCGTGGCGCTCGGGCAGTGCAAGGACGCGATGCCTTTCCTCGAGTCGCTGCTGGCCGACTATCCCCGGTCGAACCGCGCGAAGGCGGCGCGAAAGAAGCTCGCCGCCACGCGAAAGAGCTGCAAGTAGCTGCCAGCAAGTAGACCCCACGCGGGGCGCACGCCCCGTCGGGGTCGGCGCCCACCCACCTTGCAAGGGCGCCTCCATTTCAACCGTTCCCTGAGCCGTCTTCGCGCAGGGAGGGGATCGTGGTTGCGTCTCTCGCACTACCCACCGTCATCACGCCCAGGCCCGCTCAGGTGGTGAACCTGTGGTGGATCGGCGGGCCCCCGCCAGACTGGTTGGCCGCGCTGGCGCCGGTGGTCACCGCGGTGTCGGCGGACGCGCTGCCGGTCGACGCCGACCTGATCGTGAGCGAGGTGGCGGCGCTCGACGCCAGCGATCACTTGCGCGCCGTGCTGCGGCGGTGCCCTCGGGCGCGGGCGCTGCTGATCGTCGTCGATCTCGACGCGGCCACCGAGGTCGACCTGCTTGACCGTGGCGCGGCCTGCGTGCAGGCCGCCGGACACCCACTCACCCGCGCCCGATCGAGCGCATTCATCGGGGCCGGCAGCGGCGTTCGCGCGCCCAATCCGGGCGACCGACGCCAGCGCGCCTTCAGCGTCGTGACGCACCTGCTGGCCACGCTCGACGACGAACTCGAGACCTATCAGCAGCTCGTGAGCATGATCGCCCACGAGCTGCACAGCACGCGCGTCTCGTTGCTGCAAGTGGATCGCGCCGCCGGCGTGCTGGTGATGCGCGCCGCGGTGGGCATCTCGCCCGAGATCATCGCGATCGCCCGCCCGCGCATCGGCGAGGGCATCGCCGGCACCTGCGCCCTCCTCGGCAAGCCCCTGTACGTCGATGATCACTCGCGCGCGCGCAGCGGCAGCGACTTGACCGGCTACCTGCCCGACGACACCGGCGGCCGGCAGCTGCCGATGTCGCTGACCGTGCCGATCAAGGTGAGGGGCGATGTGGTCGGGGTGGTGAACGTCACCGACCGCATCGACAGCGAGCCCTACTCGCAGACCGACATCGACTTCATCTCGGCGCTCATGGGCCAGGCTGGCTATCTGCTCGAAAACGCTCAGCTTCTCACACGTCTTCGGAGCGAGCGCGCGTTCAGCGAGCGCGTCATCCACACCCTCACCGATCCGCTGGTGGTGGTAGACGAGCACCTGCGGGTCGTGGCGTCCAACCAGCGCTTCACCCGGAGCTTCGCCCGCGACGTACCCGAACTCTGCGAGCGGGTAGGCGCCAGCCAAGCACAGCGCGCGGCCCTCGGGACCGCCGTGCGTGACCCGGACGACGGGGAGCACGCCTTCGAGGGCTGGCCGCTGGGCGACGGCGTCTTCGACGTGCGGGTGACGCCCTTCGCCGACGATGGCGGCGGGCGTCGCTTCCTGGTGTTCATGCACGACGTGACCGAGCGCCACCAGATGGAGCGTCGCCTCGTGAGCGCCGAGAAGATGGCCTCGCTCGGCGTGCTGGCGGCGGGCGTGGCGCACGAGATCAACAACCCGATCGGCTTCGTCGGGGCCAACGCGCGCCACACGGGCACCTACTTCGCCGATCTGTGGAGCGTGATCGACGGGTGGCACGCCGCGGCGGCCAAGGTGGGCAACCACGCGGCCTTCGCGGCGGCGCGCTCGATCGAGGAGGACATCGACCTCGGCGAGCTGCGGGAGGACGCGACGCGGATGGTCGCCGAGATGGTCGAGGGCGTCGAGCGCGTCAAGCACATCGTGGCGGGCCTGAAGAGCTACGCCCACCCCGACACGCAGACGTCCCGCGAGTCGAACCCCGCAGACCTCATCGCCAACGCGATGCTGCTGACCGCGGGTCAGTGGAAATACAGCATCGACGTGGAGTGCGACTGCGCGGGCGTAGCCCCCATCTCGTGCCTGTCCACCCAACTCGAGCAGGTCTTCATGAACCTGATCGTCAACGCGGCGCAGGCTGCGACTGCATGGGGCCACCTGCGGATCACCGCCGAGGACGTCGAGGGTGGCCTTCGCCTGCGCTTCAGCGACGACTGCGGTGGCATCCCGGCGCACATCGTCGACAAGATCTTCGATCCATTCTTCACGACCAAGGACATCGGCGAGGGCACCGGCCTGGGCCTGTCGATCTCGTACAACATCATCGAGACCCACGGGGGGACGATGCGGGTCGAGAGCGAGGCCGGGGTGGGGACGACGTTCGTCGTGGAGTTGCCGCGCGGCAAGGCAGGCGATCCGATGGTCGTCAAGCAGCAGTCCCGCTTCCGGATCTGACTCGACCGACTCGAACCTGTCCGCTGGGCTCAGCTCAGTGCAGCGTGCCGTTGACGCCGCTGCTGGTCAGCGCGCTGATGATCGCTTGATGCACCCCGAGCTGAACGAGGGTGTACCGCGTGCGCGTGACCCCTACCACGACCGCCTGGCCCAGGAAGCCGCCCCCCAGATCCCGCAGGCTGGCGCCCGGCACCTGAAAGCTGCCCGTGTCGGTGGTCCCGCAAAAGACCCAGTCGCCGCGCTGCGCGTCACCGCCGAGCGAGATGGGGAAGACCGTGATCAAGACGCTCTCGGCGTTGCCGGCCGCCCACCGGACGTCGAGGGCGTCGCCTCCGTCCTGGTCGAAGAACGAGCGCGGCGACTGCAACTGAACGGTCTGCGGCGCGGTGACGCTGACCTCGAAGGCCGGGAAGTCGGGGCCGCCCGCGCCGCTCGCCGTGAGCTGGGCGCCGTCGGCGAACAGCTCGCTGCCCAGGTTGGCGTCGGCCTGATAGGTGGTGCCCTGCAGCGTGAAGACGTGGTCCCCGGTGGCCAGGCCGCGCACCGTGATGGCGCCTCCATCGCGGCTGGGCATGATCGGCGGCGCCTCGCCCGGATCGACCCGCACCGTGGAGCAGCCCGGCTGGCTGCCGATGTCCACCGGCGGCGTGATCGAGACGCTCGCGCTGCCCTGTTCGGCCTGGGGCGTCTCGGCGAAGGCGATGCTCGCGACCAACGGACCCTGAGGAGCTCCGCCCGTCCCGGGCTCACCGCCCATCCCGGGCTCACCGCCCGTCCCGGGCTCACCGCCCATCGCGGGCTCTCCGCCCATCGCGGGCTCACCGCCCATCGCGGGCTCGCCGCCCATCGCAGGCTCACCGCCCATCGCCGGCTCGCCGCCCACGGCAGGCTCACCGCCCGTGTCGACGGGCAGCCCGCCCATGCCCCCGGGTGTGCCCCCTGCGGCGACGAAGCCCCGATCGAGGCCCGGAGGCGTCGCGTCCGCGGTCCCCATCTGACCGGAGCTGAGGGTGCCCCCGTCCCCGTCCGCGCAGGCCATGGCGAAGGTGGCCAAGGCCACGTAGATGCTGAGTCGTGCGTCCATTCCGGGCATCGTAGCAGAGCCGCCGGTGTTGCCAACTGTTGCCGATGCTGCTACCGGAGCGCGCATGAATCATGCGGACGAGATGGCGATCCTCGGTCGGCGCGCCCGCGCGGCGGCTCGACGCGTGGCGCGCTCACCGGGCCGACAGCGCGACGCGGCGCTGCGCGCGATGGCCGACGCCCTCGAGGCGCGCACCCCGTCCCTGCTCGAGGCCAACGCGCACGATCTGAGCACCGCCGACGCCGCCGGGGTCACCGGCGCGCTGCGCGACCGGCTGAAGCTGACCGCCGAGCGCGTGCAATCGATGGCCAACGGTCTGCGGCAGGTCGCGGCGCAGCCCGATCCGGTGGGCGAGATGCTCGGTGAGCAGGTGCGCCCCAACGGCCTGCGCGTGGGGCAGATGCGCATCCCCCTCGGCGTGGTGGGCATCGTCTACGAGGCGCGCCCCAACGTCACCGCGGACGCGGCGGGCCTGTGCCTCAAGAGCGGCAACGTCGTCTTCCTGCGAGGCGGCAGCGAGGCGCAGCACAGCAACGCGGCGATCCTGACGGTGCTCCGGGACGCGGTGGAGGCCGCGGGCCTGCCCCGTGACGCCCTGATGAGCCTGCCCTCGACCGATCGTGCCTGGATCCTGGCGATGGTGCAGGCAGAGGATTGGCTCGACCTGATCATCCCGCGGGGTGGTGAGGCCCTTATCCGCTTCGTCGCCGAAAACGCGCGCGTTCCGGTGATCAAGCACTACAAGGGCGTCTGCCACGTCTTCGTCGACGCGGCCGCCGATCTCGAGAAGGCCACGGACATCGCGCACAACGCCAAGGTGCAGCGCCCCGGCGTCTGCAACGCGATGGAGACCTTGCTGGTGCACGCAGCGATCGCCCCCGCCTTCCTGCCGCGCGCCGCCGAGAGGTTGCGGGCCAGCGGCGTCGAGCTGCGCGGGTGCCCGCGCACCGGCGCGCTCATCGACGTCACACCCGCCACCGAGGCCGACTACCACGCCGAGTACCTCGATCTGGTGCTGGCGGTGAAGGTGGTCGACGACCTCGACGGCGCCATGGACCACATCGCCACCTACGGCTCGGATCACACCGAGGCCATCGTCTCTGAGAACTACTCGACGGTGCAGCGCTTCCTCGAAGAGGTGCACAGCTCTGTCGTCATCGCCAACGCCTCGACCCGCTTTTCCGATGGTGGGGAGCTGGGGCTCGGTGCCGAGATCGGCATCAGCACCACGCGCCTTCACGCCTACGGCCCGATGGGTGCCGTCGACCTGACCACCCGCAAGTACGTGATCCGCGGCTCGGGACAAACGAGGAACTGAACCGGATGGAAGAATCCCTGCGCCTCGCCGAGGCCATCGCTGACGCCCTCGCCGACAAGAAGGCCTGTGACATCGTGATCCTCGAGGTCGATCAGCTCGTCGGGTACACGTCCTACTTCGTCATCTGCACCGGTCGCAGCGACCGTCAGGTGAAAGCCCTTGCAGATCAGGTGGTTCGCACGCTTCGCACCGACTACAAGGTGCGACCGCTCGGCTCCGAGGGGACGGAGCGCAGCAGCTGGGTGGTGATTGACTACGGGGACGTGGTGGTCCACATCTTCCGGCAGGATGAGCGCGACTTCTACGATCTCGAGGGGCTGTGGCGCGACGCCGCGCAGATCCCCTACGCGCCCGCGCCGCCCGTCCTGCCGCCTCAGGCGGCGCATTGAGGCTGAGCGTCGTCGCGGTCGGGAAGCTCAAGGCCGACTACGCCCGCCTCGGATGCGCCGACTTCTTCGACCGCACGCGCCGCCTCGTCCCCGTCGACGTGATCGAGGTGAAGGACGCCCGCCGGGGGCGCGGGGGGGACGCGATCCGCTGGCGGGCGGACGAGGCGCAGGCCATCCGTGCGGCGCTGCCCCAAAACGCGGTGGTCGTGGCGCTCGACGAGCGGGGTCTGGGCTGGGAGTCCCGGGCCTTCGCCGCCTGGCTGGGCGAGCAGCGCGATCGCGCCACGCCGGCGGTGGCCTTCGTGATTGGCGGCCCCGATGGGCTCGACCCGACGCTGCGCGCCGAGGCCCGGCGGGTGTGGGCGCTCGGGCCGGCCACGATGGCCCACGAGCTCGCGCGCCTGGTGCTGGCCGAGCAGCTCTACCGCGCCGCCGGCATCCTCGCCGGGACGCCCTACCACCGCGACTGAGGCGGCGGGGCGGCTCACCGTCACAGGCCTCGCGCGAGCCCGCCCGTCAGCCGGCCTCGCCACCCCGCGGATAGTTGGCGATCTCGTAGCGCCTCAACATCCTTCGGAAGTTGGCTCGGTCCATCTGGGCGTGGCGCGCCGCCGCCGAGACGCTGCGGTACCGGTTCATCACGCCGCGGAGGTAGGTCACGCGGAAGACGCGATCGGCCTGATCGAGGGCTTCGCGGAAGGGCAAGTCCAGATCGACCTCGGCCCCGAGGCCCTCGTCGCCGCCCGCCGCCGCGGCCGAGGCGCGCACCTCGGCCGGCAGGTGCTCGGCGCTGAGCTCCGTGCCCTCCTCGAACACCATCGCCGCCTCGATCACGTTCTCGAGTTCGCGCACGTTGCCGGTCCAGGTGTGGCGCCGCAGCACGTCGAGGCAGGCGGGCGCGATCACCCGGAGGTCGCGCTCCTGACGCGCCGCGTGGCGCACCAGGAAGTGATAGGCCAGCTGCGGGATGTCCTCGCGCCGCTCGTCGAGCCCCGGCACCTCGATGTGCACCACCTTCAGCCGGTAGTACAGGTCGCTGCGGAACCCGCCTTGGGCGATGGCCTGCTGCAGATCGACGTGCGTCGCGCTGATGACGCGCACGTCGATCTCGATGTCCCGCGTACCGCCCACCGGACGGACGCGCTGCTCCTGCAACACCTTGAGCAGTCGCTTCTGCATCTCGAGCGGCATGTCGCCGATCTCGTCGAGGAAGATGGTCCCACCGTGGGCCTCCTCGAAGAGGCCCTTCTTGTCGTTCACCGCTCCCGTGAACGCCCCCTTCTTGTGGCCGAAGAGCTCCGACTCGATGAGCGTGTGGGGGATCGATCCACAGTCCACCGCCACGAAGGGCGCCGATCGCCGCCGACCGCGCTCGTGGATCGCCCGGGCGATGACGCCCTTCCCGGCCCCGGTCGGCCCGGTGATCAGGACGCCGCTGTCCACCCGCGACACCTGGGCCACCTGCGCGATCACGGCCCTCATCGCGGCGCTGCGCGCGTCGAGCAGCGGCGAGTCCGGGGCAGCGTCGACCTGCTGCCGCAGCGCCAGATTCTCGTCGCGCAGCCGCTTGACCTGCGCCGCCTGCCGCACCTTCTTCAGGCACTCGTCGAGGTCGTTGAAGGGCTTGGTCAGGTAGTCGAAGGCGCCGTTCTGCATGGCCTCGACCGCCTGCGCGACGGTGCCGTAGCCGGTCATCAAGATGACCTCGATCCCCGGACGCGCCTTCTTGATGCGCTCGAGCAGCCGCATGCCGTCCAGGCCTGGCATCGACACGTCCGAGACCACCACGTCGATCCGCTCGGCGCGCAGCACCTCGAGGGCCTGCTCGGCGTCGGGTGCGACCGCCACCAGGAACTCGTCCTGCGGCAGCATCCAGCGCCAGGCGCGGCGGATCTGGTCCTCGTCATCGACGATCAGCACCCGGATGGGGGCACCCGTCGTCGTCGCATGCCCTCGCTGCGGTGTGCTCATCTTGCCCTCCGAATCAGTCGCGTCCGTCGGTGACCGCCGGCAGCTCGACCGTGAAGCAGGC
Source organism: uncultured Myxococcales bacterium (assembly GCA_937896275.1). GTDB lineage: Bacteria > Myxococcota_A > Bradymonadia > UBA7976 > UBA1532 > JACKDN01. The sequence continues at coordinate 3,313 of CALBMW010000172.1, read as the reverse complement.
GCCGCCCTCGGGCAGGTTGTGCACGTCGACGCGCCCGTCGAGGTCCCGCGCCACGTTGCTGACGATGGCCAGCCCAAGCCCGGTGCCTCCCTGGTTCTTGGCCTTGGTGGTGAAGAACGGCTCGAAGATCCGGTCGCGCAAGGTGGCGTCCACGCCGGGGCCGCTGTCCATCACCTGCACTTGCATGACCGCCTCGTCGGGCAGCATGGTCGCCACCACCCGCACCGTCCCGCGCTGGCCCATGGCCTGGACCGCGTTGTTGATCAGGTTCAGGAACAGCGACTTGAGAGCGTCCGGGTTGCCACGCACGGCCCGCAGCGCGCCGCTGGCCTCGTAGGACAGCTCGAGCGCGCTGCCGCTCTTGGCCTGCACCCGCGCCAGGTTCAGGCAGCTCTCGATGAGGGCGCCCACGTCGATGGGCTCGAGCAGGGTCGGCGCCGCGCCCGGGCGCGCGAAGTCCAGCAGGCTCTTGACGATGGCGCTGCAGCGCCGCGCCGCCTCCTCGATGTCGGCCGCCAGCGCCGGCACGTCCTCGACCGGCACGCCGCGCCCGATGAGCTGACTGAAGGTGAGGATGCCGGTCAACGGGTTGTTGAGCTCGTGCGCCACGCACCCCGCGAGCTCACCCACCGCGGCCATCTTCTCGAGCATGATCACCTGCCGCTGGAGCTGGCGGTCCCGCGTCACGTCGCGGTAGTGGCAGACCACCTCGCCCTCACCCGCCGGCATGTCGTCGCGCAGCGCCCAGGTGCGCAGCGCCCAGATGCGGCCCGTTCGGGCGTCCGTGATCTCGACGCCCCCGGCCTGCCCCTCGGTGGCGGTGTGCAGCGGGCACCCTTCGCACGGCGTCTCGCGGCCGAACAGCGCGTGGTGGCACTTGCGGCCGATCAACCGTCGGATGTCGTCGTCGGCCTTGCCCGCCGCGGCCAGGTTGGCGCGCCGGATGCGGTAGCTGGCGTCGACCAGCGTCAACGGATCGCTGATCGAGTCGAAGGTGCCTTTCCAGGCCTCCGTGGCTCGCTGGAGCATGAGCGTGCGCTCGGCGACCTTCGCCTCGAGCTGCAGGGTGAGCTCCCTCAGCGCCTCGTTCTGGTCGTTGGTGACGAGGAAGAGGCGCCGGTTCTCGCGCTCGAGGTGCCACTGCTCGACCGCCTGGCGCACCACCTCGGTGAGATAGTGGTTGTCCCAGGGCTTGTGCAGGAAGTGGTGGATGCCCGCCTGGTTGACCGCGGACTGGATGCGGTCGAGGTCCGAGAAGCCCGTGAACAGGATGCGCCGCGCGTCGACGTGCACGTCGCGCATCCACGCCAGGAAGCTCGCGCCGTCCTCCTCGGGCATGCGCTGGTCCGAGATCACCACGTGCAGGTCGCCCTCGTGGGCGGCCAACACCCGGCGCGCGTCGGCCGCGCTCTCGGCCACCAGCAGCTGGGCACCCGCACCGCGGAGCACGCGCGCCACCGAGCGCCCGACCGACGCGTCGTCGTCCACGACGAGCACCGTGGGGCGCGGCACCGCGAAGGCGACGCGCGGCACCGGGCCCGGCCCATAGAGGTTGCCCGAGTCAGGCATCGCCGAGATCGTCCTCGTCGATCACGATGGCGCCGTTCGCGTCCCGCTCGATCGTGCTGATGCCGGGGTGCTCGGACTCGAGCTCCCGCACGCGCGCCGTCTGTTTCTCGAGCAGCTTCAGCAGCCGGCGGTTCTCGCGCTCGGTCGACAGCTGCTGCAGCGCCATGTGCAGCGTGAGCTTGACCTCGTCGTCGTCCCAGGGCTTGCGGAGGAAGCGGAAGACCTCGCCATCGTTGATGGCGCCGATCACCGTCTCCATCTCGGCCTGCCCGGTCAGCACGATGCGCCCCGCCTCCGGGTACAGCAGCCGACATCGCTTGAGAAACTCGAGCCCCGTCATCTGGGGCATCAGGTGATCGCTCACGATCAGCGCGGGGACCTCTTCGCGCATCATCTCGAGCGCTTGGGCGGCAGACTCGGCAAAGCCGAGGCGGTAGCCCTCCTTGCGCAGGGTGCGGCGCAGGGCCGACCGAACGCTGGCCTCGTCGTCCACGATGAGGATGTAGGGACGGTCGTCGAGCTCGGTGGCCATGGCTGCAGACTCCGGGAGAGGATCTGAGCCCTTCTACGGTGCCGAGCGGGTGGGTCTACCACCCTGGGGTCGCGACGACCCACCTGGGCGATCCGTTGACGCCGACCGACCGCGCGTCTAAACGTGCCTGATGGCTGTACACCTGGAACTCCCCGCCGCGCCCGCCGGCTTCGAGACGCCACCGCTGGCGCCCATCCCCGCCCTGCCCCTGGTCGGCGGAAAGGACATGGTGGTGCTCCTGCCGCGGGGGCCCTCGTCGGCCCTGGTCTTCTGGGAGCTCACCGCGGACGCCACGGCCCGCGCGCGGGCCAGCCTCGGACCCGAGGCGCCCAGCACCCTGGTCTTGCGGCTGTACGCCAACGCGCCGGGCGACGGCGAGCCGGCCGTCGAGGATCACCCCGTGACCCGCTGGCTCGGCCATCGCATCATCGAGGCCACGGCCGGCGCGCGCGTCGCCGCGGCGGTGGGCTTTCGCGCCGGTGAGCGCTTCGTCCACGTCGCGGCGTCCGCCGCCACGCTGCTCCCAATGCCTGCGCCCCTGGTACCCACGAACGTCGACCTCGTCGACTTGGGGCCACGGCCCGTGCACGGGGGACGGCGATGAGCAACGCGATCGCGTGGGTGCTCGACCTGCACGCGCCGGGCAGCGTCGACGATCCCCACGCAGCGCTCGACACGATCCTCGACCGCCACCTGCCGCTCCTGGCCGTGTTCCGACGCCTGGACCGCGACGGCGTCGCGCTTCCGCTGGCCATCGTGCTCCCCCCGACCATGCTGGCCCGGCTGGGCGCACCGGGGGCCCCGGCGGCCCTGGACGACCGGCTCGCGACACGGATCGCGGCCGCGGCGCCCGCCGACGCAGAACGCCTCGGCGCCCTGCGTCGCCTGCTGACCGATGGCCTGGGCGGCGATCTCCTCGGGGCTTGGCGCGCGCTCGCCGCCCGGCCGGACCTCGATCTGTTCACCGCCCCCGCGGCGGACCTTCACCTGCCGACGGTCACCGACCGAGCCCTGGCACGCGCGGCCCTTCGGAGCGCCGTGGCCACCCATCGCCGCTGCCTGGGCGTCTCGCCGGCCGGCCTCCGCCCCACCGACCTGGGCTGGAGTGACCGCCTCGACCGCGCGGCCGCCGACGCGGGCCTGTCCGCCGTGCTGGTGGACGCCCGCTCCGTGCCCGGCGTGCCCGGCCCCGTGCGCTGCCCCGGCGTCCCG
>CALBMW010000171.1 GCA_937896275.1 uncultured Myxococcales bacterium | reverse complement strand
CTCGATGATGTCGACGCCCTGGTAGGCCGCCGGGTTGTCCTCGGCCGCCTGCGCCGCGCCGACGCCGAACGCACCGCCGCCGAGCGCCACGAGGGCGCCGGCGAGCACGGCGAAGGCGATGAGGGCGGGGCGAGACGACATGCAGTACCTCGAGGGTGCGGCGACGGGTGCCGGGGATCAGTGGTTGGGGTCGAGTTCCTTCTGGACGAGCTGCATCGCCTGCTCGATCGGGATCTGGTAGGTCCCGTCGGCCTTCTTCGCGTACTGCGTCAGCCGCGCGGCCTCGTCGGCGTGCAGGGCGCGCGCGACATCGGTCATGCTGCTCCGCTCGCCGACCTGTGCCCGCACGACCTCGTCGCGATTGACCCAGAAATAGGGCCCCAGCGCGAAGATGCTGGCCAGCACGGCGGCGAAGCTGAGCACGCCCCAGAAGAAGACCTTGCCGACGTGCACGCCATCCGGCTCGGGCGGGGGCAGGCCCCCGTGGTGCCCGTGGTCGCCGTGCGCAGCGGGCGCGCCCTGCGCGGCGTCCTTCTTCTCAAGCATTGTCGTACTCCATCGAGGCGACGAGCTGCGGATCGCGGTGAGCGACCGCCGCGTCCCGACCGAACTGCCGCACGAAGAAGGCGACGTAGATGCCCCCGACGCCCAGCAGCGTGGTCAGGTCGAGCCAGTGGAATGTCATGCCGTGCAGGTCCGGGTTGCTGGGCATGATCACGTAGTACAGGTCGACGTAGTGCATCAGCACCATCCAGCCGGCCCCGAGGCCCAGCCCGATCCGCTTGCGCTTCACGTGACGGCTCATCAGGAACCAGAAGGGCAGCGCGAAGTGACCCACGACGATCAGCTTGAACATCGAGCCCCAGCCGTGCTCCAGCCGGTGCAGGTAGAAGGCGGTCTCCTCCGGGATGTTCGCGTACCAGATCAGGAAGTACTGGCAGAAGCTGATGTAGGCCCAGAACACGATGAAGCCGAACATCAGCTTCCCGATGTCGTGCAGGTTGCCGGTGGTGATCGTGTGCGTCAGGGCGCCGTTCTTGGTCAGCCACAAGGCGGCGAGGCCGAGCGACGCCATGCACACCACCATCGAGCCAGCGAAGGTCCAGACGCCGAACATGGTGCTGAACCAGTGCGGATCGAGGCTCATCATCCAGTCGAAGCCCGCGAAGCTCACGCTGAGCGCGAAGGCCAGCGTCGAGACCGGCGCCAGCTTGCGCATCTTGAAGGTGAGCGACGTGTCGCCGGTCTCGTCCTGCTTGACGCTGTTGCGCCGGAAGAACAGGGCGATGGCGCTCCAAAGGACGAAGAAGAACACCGCGCGGCCGATGAAGAAGCCCGTGTTGAGGTAGCTGGCCTTGTGACCGATGATCGGATCGTGCAGCGGAGCCGCCTCGTGGCTCCAGTGATACAGCTCGTGGATCCCGAGCACGACCGGCACGAAGAGCACCGCCACCACCGGCATCAGGCCGGCGAAGTTCTCGGCGATGCGGCGCAACCCCGCGCTCCAGGTGGCGCGCGTGAGGTGGTGGATGATCGTGAAGAACAGGGCGCCGAGCGAGATGGTCAGCACCAGCGCGAAGGCCGCCAGGTACGAGAAGAAGAACCGACGGCGGACCTCGTCGCCCATCGCCAGGGCCGCGGCGCTCGCGACGAGGCCGACGCCGCCCACCGCCAGCGCGGTCACGAAGGCCTTCTTCACCACCGCCGGCGCGAGGCGCGGCTCGTCGGTGAAACTCTTGTGGTGCAGACCAGCCATCAGAACTTCCCCTGCTGATCGCCAGGCACGTCGGCCAGGGCCGCGTGCTGGCTGCGCTGGAGGGCCTTGACGTAGGCGACGATGGCCCAGCGGTCGGCCACCGGGATCTGCGCCGCGTAGGGCTGCATCGTGCGCACGCCGTGGGTGATCACGTCGAAGAGTTCGCCCGCCTTCAGGGCGCGGCGCTGGTCGTCGTGGTAGGAGGGCGGCGCCACCATGCCCGCGTCGCGCAGCACGATCGTGCCCTTGCCGTAGCCGGAGCGGTCGTGGCACGGCGTGCAGTAGATGCCGAAGCGCTCCTGCCCGCGACGCATGAAGCTCATGTCGACCTTCAGGCAGTCGATCGTGTCCTCACCCGTGCAGACCGGCAGGGCGTTGGCGGGGGTGCCGTCGTTGGCCTTGCCGCGCCAGTAGTGGTCCGAATCCTTCAGCAAGCCCCGGGCGACGGCGGCCGCGGGGGGGGTGCGCATGGTGCGCCCGTCCGCGAAGAAGCCGCTCTCGTTGTAGGGCTTGTACTTGTCCTGGGTGTCCATGTTGGGGTTCAGGTGCACCGGCGGCAGCCGCGAGGGCTCTCCGCGGCAGGCCAGGGCGCCCGCGGCGACCCCCAGGATGAGCATCAGGTGGAGCGCTCGCATCATCGGCCTCACTCCTCCACCAGCGTCACGTGCTTCCCACCGATCTTCTCGAGCAGCGCGCGGCTGGCGTCGAGGTCGAAGTGGGCGTCGGCCGCCTCGATCGAGAGGAAGAAGGCGTCGTCGGTGGCCTTCTTGAAACCCTTGACCTTGTTCAGCGGGTGATAGGGCCGAGGTAGCCCGTTGAGGCCGAACATGCCGAACACCGTGCCGAAGGCGCTGAAAAGGATGGTCAGCTCGAACATGACCGGCATGCCGAACTCCCAGGCGAAAAGCGGCTTGCCACCGATGACGAGGGGGTAGGCGTCCGTACCGCTCCACCACTGCAACAAGACGCCGATCGACAGGCCGGTGAGCCCCGCGCAGAGCGTGATCCAGGGCACCTTTGACCCGGACAGCTGCATCGCGTTGTCCATCCCGTGGATCGGGAAGGGCGAGTAGACCTCGTACTTCTGGTAGCCGGCCTCGCGCACCTGCTGCGCGGCCTCGAGCAAGCGCGCCGGGTTCTCGAACTCGGCCACCAGGCCCCAGTTCCTGCGCTCAGCCATGGTGCGCCTCCTTCGCGTGCTCCTTGTGGTAGCCCTCCCAGTGCGGATCGGCCTGGGGCAGGACGCCCTTGATCTCGGCCATGGCCACCGCGGGCAGGAACTTCAGGAACAGCAGGAAACAAGTGAAGAAGAGGCCGAAGGAGCCAATCAGCGTGCTGATGTCCCAGGCCGTCGGCTGGTAGTAGTCCCAGGACGACGGGATGTAGTCACGGTGCAGCGACATCGTGATGACGAAGCGCTCGAACCACATGCCGATGTTGACGAAGATCGACAGGATGAAGGTGGCCGCGATGCTGGTCCTGATCTTCTTGAACCAGAAGAACTGCGGCGTGATGACGTTGCAGCTCACCATGATGAAGTAGGCCCAGCCGAAGGGGCCCAGGGCTCGGTTGACGAACGCGAAGCCCTCGAACTCGCTGGCGCTGTACCAGGCGATGAAGAACTCCATCGCGTAGGCGTAGCCGACCATCGTGCCGGTCACGAGGATGATCTTGTTCATGTTTTCGATGTGGCGGACGGTGATGAAGTCCTCCAGACCGAAGATCTTGCGGCTCGGTATCGCGAGGGTGAGCACCATCGCGAAGCCCGAGAAGATGGCGCCCGCCACGAAGTAAGGCGGGAAGATCGTCGTGTGCCACCCGGGCACGAGCGAGACGGCGAAGTCGAAGGACACGATGGTGTGCACCGACAGCACCAGCGGCGTGGCCAGGGCGGCCAGCAGCAGGTAGGCGCGCTCGTAGTTCTGCCAGTGCCGGTTTGCGCCGCGCCAGCCCAGGCTCAGGATGCCGTAGGCGTAGAACGCGATCTTGTTCTTGGCCCGGTCGCGCAGCGTCGCCAGGTCAGGCACCAGGCCCACGTACCAGAACAGCAGCGACACCGTGAAGTAGGTCGAGACCGCGAAGACGTCCCACAGGAGCGGGCTGCGGAAGTTGGGCCACATGCCCATCTGGTTGGGCAGCGGGAACATCCAGTAGGCCGCCCAGATTCGGCCGACGTGGATGCCGGGGAAGACGAGCGCGCAGATGACCGCGAAGATGGTCATCGCCTCGGCGAACCGGTTGATGGCCGTGCGCCACTTCTGCCTGAACAGGAAGAGGATGGCGCTGATCAGCGTGCCCGCGTGGCCGATGCCGACCCAGAACACGAAGTTGACGATGGCCCAGCCCCAGCCGGCGGGGTTGTTCAGCCCCCAGATGCCCGTGCCTTCCCAAATCAGCCAGGCGATCGAGACCAGCAGCATCAGGAGGCCGACGTTCGCCACGCCGAAGGCCGCGAACCAGCCCAGGGTGGGGCGCTCCTCGACGATGCGGCAGACCGTGTCGGTGATCGACGCGAAGGTCTGACCGCCCTCGACGAGCGGCGGCGGGAAGATCGTTTCGTTGGTTGCCTGCGCCATGCCCGCTTACCCGACCAGCTTGGGGTTGGGGTTGCGCACCTTCGCGAGGTACGAGGTACGAGGCCGCACGTTGAGCTCGTCCAGCAAGTGATAGTCCCGGTCCTGGGCCTTCAGCTTGGCGACCGCGCTCTCCTTGTCGTTGATGTCGCCGAAGACGATCGCGCCGGTCGGGCAGGTCTGCTGACAGGCCGTCCGAATCGCGTTGATGGCGGCGCGCGAGCCGGCCTCGTCCGTGGCCTGCTTGGCCTCGCGGCGACCCGCGTTGATGCGCTGCACGCAGTACGTGCACTTCTCCATGACGCCGCGGAAGCGCACGGTCACGTTGGGGTTGCGCACCATGTGGATCAGCTCGGGCTGACCCTTCGAGTAGTTGTAGAAGTTGAAGCGCCGCACCTTGAAGGGGCAGTTGTTGGCGCAGTAGCGGGTGCCGATGCACCGGTTGTAGGCCATGTCGTTGAGCCCCTCGGGGCTGTGCGTCGTGGCCGCGACCGGGCAGACGTTCTCGCAGGGCGCCGTCTCACAGTGCTGGCACCCCATGGGCTGGTGCACCACCTCGGGCTCGGCGCTGTCGCCGACGAAGTAGCGGTCCATCCGAATCCAGTGCAGCTCGCGACCCCGGCGGACCTGATCCTTGCCGACGGCCATCACGTTGTTCTCGGCCACGCACGCCACGACGCAGGCGTTGCAGCCCGTGCACGTGTTCAGATCGATGGACAGGCCCCACTGCCAGCCCTTCGAGTAGTCGACCGGAGTCGAGTCCTCGTAGAGCGTCAGCAGCGGCGGGTGCAGCACCGGCGCCTCGGGGGGCGGAGCGCCGTGCTCGATGACGCCGGACTTCGCGAAGGTGGGCTTTGCCCGGTACTCGTCGAGCGAGGCCTCGCGGACAACGGGGCGCCCCTCGAAGCCGAAGCCCGGGGACTGGCTGCCGAAGCCGCCGCGGCGCTCCTGGTCGGGGCCGCCGTAGCCTTCGACCGCGCCGTACCGCTGCACGCTCGCCACCAGGTAGCGCGCGGTGAGCCGGCCCACCCTGGCGCCCGCGACGATGAAGGCCGCCGCCGTCGAGCGCAGGGGGCCCACGTCGAAGCCGACCTTGCCCGTGGGGTGGTAGGGGAGGAAGTTGCCGAAATCGCGTCCGTAGCCGAGCGTCAGCGCGACGACCCCGTCGGCCTGTCCGGGCTGCAGCCAGGCCACGCACTCGATCTTCCGCCCGTCCACCTCGATCGACACCATCTGCTCGGCGTCGATGTGCAGCGCCTTGGCGGTGGCCGGGCTGAAGAGCGCCGCGTTGTCCCAGGTGATCTTGGTGATCGGCTCGGGCGCCTCCTGCAGCCAGGAGTTGGTGCCGAAGCGACCGTCCCAGAGGTTCGGATCCTCGTGGAACACCACCTCGAGGCTGCGGTCGTCGGGC
>CALBMW010000170.1 GCA_937896275.1 uncultured Myxococcales bacterium | reverse complement strand
CACCGTACGGCCCGGCGTGCAGGATGTGTCACCCCCATCGGGCACCAGCGCCCCCTCGTTGGTGCCCTCGATGCAACCTGCCATCAGCAGCGCGGCGACGATCGCGACTCCCCGTGCCATCGGTGACCTCCCTGGGAAAAAGACCGGTGAAAGACGGCCCCTTATACGAGAAAGCGCGCGGTCGTTGCAGCCCACGGCGCGTTCAGCCCGCCCGGCCGCCGCGCCCCGACACCAGCGCGAGCCCCCCCGAGAGCACCGACGCGGCCAGGAAGGTGCCCAAGGCGGCCAGCGAGAGGGCCACGGCGGCCTCGGCCGGGACGCCCTCTCGGCCGAGGGCGAAGGCGAAGACCAGCTCGCGGGTGCCGATGCCCTGGAAGGTGACCGGCAGCAGCGCGGTCAGCGCGGCGGCCGAGGTCGCGGCGACGAGCGCGGGCAGGGTGACCGACAGGCCCATGCCGCTGGCCAGCACGGCCACCGCCCCGTAGTAGCCGACCCAGGCGACCACGGTCCACGCGAGCGCCTCGCCGAGCGCGCGGGGGGTGAGCATCGGGGGGCTCGCGAGCGCGAGGTCGCGCAGCAGGCGTCCGGCCCTGCTCGCCGGGCTCGCGCCGTGGGCCCGCCGCGAGAGGTACAGCAGCAACGCCCGCCCCGCCGGCACGCCGATCAGGGTCAACAGGCCCAGCGCCAGCGCCAGGGCGGGCTCGCCGAGCCACGCCGCGCCAAAGACGCCGCCGACGGTCACGAGCGTCGCGAGATCGAGCACGCGATCGAAGATGCACGAGGCGACGCCGCGGCCGAGCGGGACGCCGCGCGCCGTGAGGACGCCGACCCGGGCCAACTCACCCACGCGGCCGGGGGTGATGGCGCCGTAGAAGGCCGCGGCGAAGAAGGCGCCCACCGCGACTCGCCAGGGCAGCGCGATGGACTGCGCGTCGAGCAGGCGGCGCCAGCGCACGGCCTTGAGCGCGACGTTGGCAAGGAAGGCGGCCGCCGCGGCGGGCACCGTCCAGAGGCTCAGGCGGCCGAACGCCGCCGCGAGGGCGTGCCGGTCCAGACGCGCCAGGACCACGATCAGCAGTACGAGCCCCAGCAGCGGCAGCAGGCGCCGCCAGCGGGACCCGGGCGGCGTGGGCAGCGTGGCGGACTGCGGGGCCGGCCCGGGGGTCGGCCGCGTGGCGGGCTGCGTGGCGTGCTGCGTGGCGGACTGTGTGGGCGACTGCGGCATGGCGGGCGAAGGTGGCGCGCCGGCCGGGGCGCGTCAAGCTGGAGCCCGAGCCCCCTCCTGTGCTACCCCGCCGCGAGTGAACCTCCTCGTCTCCATCCCCTGTTTGAACGAAGCGGCGACGCTGGCGGGCGTCATCCAGAGAATCCCTCGTGAGATCGAGGGGTTCGGGCGCGTGGACGTGCTGGTGGTCGACGACGGCAGCGCTGACGAGTCGGCCGCCGTCGCCCGGGCCGCCGGGGCGCACGTCCTGTCACACGGCGCGAACCGCGGTGTCGGCGCGAGCTTTCAGACCGCGCTCGACCACGCCGTGACCGGCCGGTACGACGTGCTCGTCACCGTGGACGCCGACGGCCAATTCGCCCCCGAGGACATCCCGCGGCTGACCGCGCCGATCGTCGCCGACGAGGCCGACTTCGTGACCGCGTCGCGCTTCGTCGATCCCGCCCGCGCGCCGTCGATGCCGTCCATCAAGCGATGGGGCAACGCGCGCATGGCGGGGCTCGTCAGCCGCCTGACCGGTCAGACCTTCTACGACGTCTCGTGCGGTTTCCGGGCCTACGGCCGTGAAGCAATGCTCAACCTCAACCTGCACGGCGACTTCACCTACACGCAGGAGACCTTCCTCCAACTCTCCTTCAAGCGTCTGCGGCTGCGCGAGGTGCCGGTAGACGTGACCTACTTCGACGGGCGCGTGTCGCGGGTGGCGAACAGCATCCCGCGCTACGCCGTGAAGACGCTGGCCATCATCCTGACGGTGTATCGCGACTACCGACCCATCCGCTTCTTCTGGTGGCTGGCCGCTGGGTTCACGCTGAGCGGCTGCGGCGTCGCGTCGATCATGCTGGTGCACTACCTGCGCACGGGCCGCTTCTATGGGCAGCTGTGGTCCGGCCTGACCGGTGGCTTCCTGGTGATGGTCGGGCTGGTGCTGTTCGTGGTGGGCGTCGTCGCGGATCTGCTCGACCGCGTGCGGCGGAACCAGGAGCGCATGCTGTATCACATGAAGCGCGACGGGCCGCCGCCGCGGGGGTGAGGATGTTCAGCGACCGCCGTGACCGTGAGCCACCGAGGCCAGCACCTGCGTCCAGGGCAGGGGCCGACGGACGGCGACCGGCGTGGCGACGCACGACACGAGGCGGACGAAGCCTCGGCTCGACCAGTGTTGCAGGTGCCCGGGCGTGTTGCCCAGGTCGCGCGGGTATTTGCCGCGGGCCAGGTTCAGGCCGCGCCAGATGGGCTCGCGGGGGACGGTGAGCAGGAGCCAGCGGGCGCTCACGCGTGCCAACTCGCGCAGGGCGTCCGCCGGGCGATCGAGGTGCTCGAGCACCTCCATGCAGATCACGAGGTCGACGCTGGCGTCCGCGTCGGGCAGCCCGTAGATCGAGGCCTGCTCGACCGGCACGGCCGGGTTGCGGCGCCGGGCCGCCTCCACCAGCCGCTGCTCGACGTCGACCGCCCGGAGGGTCACGTCGGCCGGCAGCAGGTCGCGGACGCGGGCCGTGCTGAAGCCCTCGCCACAGCCGACCTCGAGCGCCTCGCGCGCTCGCGCCTGACGCAGCAAGGCGGCCACGCCGCCGTAGAAGCCGTCGAGCAGCAGCCGCGCGATCGGGTTGCTCTCTTCGTACTTGCCCGCGAAGTCGTAGTCGGTCGCGTGCGGATCGTCGCCGGTCATCGCCTCACCCCGCGGGCCAGTAGAAGGCGACCGGCAGGGCCACCGCGAACAGGAGCGCGGCGCCGAAGAGCCAGGCCCAAAGCCGCCGCTCGCCGAAGCGCCCGTGCAACGCCAGCAGCAGCGGCGCGGGCGCCAGGTAGGCGCTGTAGATGAACTTGATCGACGAGTTCTTGCCGGGCGTCAGGCCCGAGCCGGTCTGCCAGAAGAGGTAGAACCCCGCCCCCAGCACGAACAGCAGCGCCAGCGCGACGTCGGGCGGCAGCCTCGCCCAGTCCCGCGGCCCCCGGCGCACGATGCGCACGAGGTGCACGAAGAGCCGCAGCAGCAACAGCAGCGTGATGGGCAGCGCCGTGACGAACAGCATGCGCTTGGGCCAGATCTTCGCGTCGAACTTCTCGGGGCGTTCATAGGGGCGCTTCTTGCCCGAGAAGTGCATCCAGTGGTCGCCCCAGACCTCGGAGTAGAGCGTCGTGAAGAAGCTGTTGGCGATGCGCGCCCGCGCCTCGGGATCCGGAAGATCGCGCCCCACGCCTCGGTTGGGGTGCGCCACGAGGGCCGCGAACTCGAAGGAGCCGAAGTAGTGGGCCCAGTCGAAGGTCTGTTTCCCTTTCGCGAACTTCGCGATGAAGCGCGGGTTGTAGGCGCCACCCCAGAGGCCCGTCTGCGCGTGCCGGTAGACGTACCAGGCCGACGAGCCGGCCCCGATGACCAGCGTCAACGCCACCAGGCGCGCCAGGAAACCGGCGCCGAACACCCGGCGCCCCACCCGCGCGTGCGCGACCGCCATGATCCCGGTGACCGCCACCGTCACCGCCGCGAAGGGCCGCGTCCACCCGGCGAAGATGGCCAGCCCCGCGAGGAGCGCCAACTCGCCCGTGTCGCCGGCCGCACCGCCCGCGGCCAACCGCCGGGCCTTGCGCTCGCGGGCCCACAGCCAGGCGGCGAAGCAGGCCGCCGCGGCCGCCGTGTGCAGGTTGTCGGGGTGTGGCATCACCGCCATCTTCTGGTAGCCGGGCAGCGCCAGGAGCAGCCCGGAGGCCAGGAGACGCACCCGGTCGTCCGCGAACAGCCGCGGGATCACGCCGAAGAGCCAGCTCGCGTAGAAGACCGCCAGCCACACGACGTTGAGCCATCGCAGCCGCTGCAGGGGCAGGTTGCGTTCCTCGACCGTCATCTTCCGGGGCACGTCGAAGTCGTGGGTGAGCGTGGTCGTGACCGTGCCGAAGACGGGCACGTAGTAGAGGGGCGGATCGTAGGCCATCGGATCGGCCGCGCAGCCGATGTAGGCGCGCCACACGTGGTGGCGGCCGTCGTAGCCCCAGCCGTCGAAGGTGGCGGCGTTCCAGACGGTCACCAGCAGCTTGAGCCCGAGCAGCGCGAGCACCAACGGCCGAGCCACCCGCCATCGCACCGGCGCAGTCGCGCCGCCCGTCGCCTGGCCGCCCGTCGCCTGGCCACCCGTCGGCTGGCCGCCCGTCGCCTCGCTGCCTCCCAACACGCACCTCCGGCTCGGCGCGCGGAGGGTGCCGTGAGCGCAGGGGCCGGCGCAACCCGTCCGTGCCCGATCAGCCCGTGACGCCGAAGGTGCCCGCCCGCGCCTGATCGACCGCCTGCCCCTGGCCGTTGTAGGCCGCGCGCCGCTGGCTCTGGACCTGCACCTCGTCCGACAGGGACGCGCGGAAGGTCTCGATGCGCCCGAGCCGGGCGGCGTCGTCGGGCCGCTGTCCGGTCCTCACGAACGCATCGAGCCCGTCTTTGACCAGCTGGTCGGTCTGCGCCAACTCCGCCTCGGTCTGCTCGGGGAGCGTTCCGAGCAGCTGCCGGGCCTCGGCGAAGCCCTTGGCGATGGCCTCGCCGATCGTCTGCGCGAACTGTTCAGGATTCAACGCCACGCCCGATCAAGGTTCGAGCGTCGACTCGTAGGCGCCGACGTCGGCGAAGGCGCCGCGAGGGCGCGCACGACCGGCCAGATCGACGTCGAGCGCGAAGTCGGGATCGGCCCGGTCCACGCACGCCGATCCGGCGCGCAGGCGGACGTTGGCCGCGGGAAGGCTGATGAACAGCGGATCGCCTTCGAAGTTGCCCGCCGCCACCGGCAGCGCGTTGAGCGTGTCGACGCTGTTGGCCCCGCCACCGCCCCAGTCACGCTGGGCGTTCATCCAGAAGAGGTTGTTGTAGGCGCCATCCAAGACCCCGCCGACCTCCACGAGGACGCCTCCGTCGGTGTTGTGGGCGAAGACGTTGTTGGCCAGCAGCCCGTGCGTGCCGCTCGCGACGAACACACCGAGCCCGGTGTGGCCCGCGACCGTGTTGTGGACGAAGCTCAGCACCGCGCCGCCCGAGAAGGCGGTCACGGCGTTGCCGCGGTTGTTGACGAAGGCGCAGTTCTCGACGGCGAGGGTCGACTGGTCAGCCCTGATGAGGCCATAGGAGTCGCCCCCGGCGACGTTGTCCTCGAACTGGGTGCGCCGCACCGTGACCGTCGATCGGTTGGCGAACAGGAGCCCCAACTGCAGCGTGCTCGAGCATCCGCTCACCCGGCCCTGCTCGAAGGTCAGCGTCGAGTCGAGGACCTCGCCCATCGAGAAGCCGCTCGGGGTGATCGCCTGGTCGACGTGGACGTCGCGCATGGCGAGCACGGCGTCCGAGACGTAGAGCGTGCCTTGCGCAACGGCGCCGCCACCGCGGAGCGTGACGTGGGCGAACAGGTTGGTCGCCGAACGCTTGCCGACGTAGACCACCAGCCGGTGGACGCCGCTCCCCTGGAAGACGATCGCGCTCCGGTCCGCCGCCGGATCGCCCACGACCTGCACCTGATCGGGGGGCGTGACGGGGAAGCTCTCGACCTCGGTCGCGTGCATCGTCGTCGAGTACGTGCCCGCGCCCACGTAGATCCGCGCTCTCGGGCCCCGGACGATGCCGTCGGCGTGGGTCAAGGTGCGCCACGGGTTGGCCCGCGAGCCATCGCCGGTGGCGTTGCTGCCCTGGCCTGCGCTGATCCAGTAGGTGCGATAGCAGGCGCCGTCGATGCACTCCGGACCGGGGCCGGGACAGACGAGGCCGCAGTCGCCGCAGTTGAGCGGGTCGGTGAAGATGTCGATCCCGTTGTCGGCCACGCCGTCGCAGTCGTTGTCCTCGTAGTCGCAGACCTCGAACTGCGGCACGTCGTCGACGCACACCGCGTCGCCGCCGCCCGGATCGCATTGGAGTGTGCCCAGCGCGCACCGGTCGGCGTCGTCGCTGTCACAGGCCTCACCCAGTCCGACGAAGTCCTCGTCGGCGCGACCATCGCAGTCGTCGTCGACGCCGTTGCAGCGCTCGGCCAGGGGGGGCAGCGCCTGCGCCGTGCACACCGCGTCGCCCATCGCGCCGCACACGCGCCGCCCTTCGGCCGCGCAGCGCCCCTCCCCGGCGGAGCAGATCTCGCCGAGCGCGAAGCCCTCGTCCACCTGCCCGTCGCAGTCCTCGTCGTGGCCGTCGCACCGCTCGAGGCCGGGCGCCCCCGGCTGCGCGCCGCACTCCACGCTGATGCCGTCGGCGCTGCACCGGGTCAAGCCGTCGCGGGCGCACTGACCGGTGCCGGCGGCGCAGATCTGGTCGACCGAGAAGCCCTCGTCGACGTCCCCATCGCAGTCGTCGTCCTGCTGGTTGCCGCAGCGCTCGGCGACCGGGGTGCCCGCCTCGGCGCCGCACACCGCTTGGTCCCCAGCCACGTTGCACACGGTCAGGCCCTGCCGCGCGCAAGCGCCGACGCCCGTCGTGCAGACGCGCGCGAGGTCGAACCCCTCGTCGGTCCGGCCGTCACAGTCGTCGTCCAGGCCGTCGCCGCAGCGCTCGACGCCAGCCACGCCGGGCGCCGCGCTGCACGCCGTCGCGCGCCCGTCGGCGCTGCACGCGGTGATCCCCTCGCGGCGGCAAGCACCCTCGCCCACCGCACAGGCCTGGCCCAGCAGGAAGCCTTCGTCGATCGCCCCGTCGCAGTCGTCGTCCACCCCATTGCTGCAGAGCTCGCCGCCGCCGCCCGACACGTCGGCCGCGCACAGCACCTCGGTCAGATCGGCGCTGCACGCCCACGATCCCTCCACCCGGCAAGCGCCCTGCCCCGCGTCGCAGGCGCCGCCGATGTCGAAGCCCTCGTCGGCGCTGCCATCGCAGTCGTCATCCTCACCGTTGCCGCACAGCTCGGCGCCCGTCGGCTCGAGCGGCACCGCGTCGCAGGTCACGCCCGCGCCCACCGCGTCGCACACGGTGTGGCCGCCGCGGCGACAGACGCCCTCGCCGGCGCGGCACACCTCGCCCAACGCGAAGGGCTCGTCGATGCGCTGGTCGCAGTCGTTGTCGCGACCGTCACAACGCTCCTCGTTGCCGGGGAAGTTGCCGCGGTCCTCGTCATCGCAGTCCTGGCAGACGTTCACGCCGTCGCCGTCCGCGTCCGTGTCGCAGTCGGGCAGCTCGGCGCACACCGCGTCGCCGGTCAGGGCGTCGCACGCGATGACGCCGTCGATCTGCAGGTGCCGCTCGTCCTCGAGCTTGCAGTTCGAGCCCACGCCGAGGCCTTCGTCGACGCCGCCGTCGCAGTCGTCGTCGAGCCCGTTGCAGCGCTCGTCGGTCCCCGCGGTCTCGCCTTCGCAGCGGCCGGTCCACAGGCCCAGCGCGCAGGCCTCGATGCCCGCCTCGCAGAGGCCCTCGTCCGTGCCGCAGGGCCGCGTCTCGCCGTCGAGGCAGTCCTCGATGAAGGCGACGTCGGGCTCGACGTCGGGCGCCGCCGCGTCGACCAACCGCACCGAGCCGTCGCGCACGCCGGCGCCGGTGCGGGGTCCATCCGAGGCGGCGCCACCCTGGTCGCCGTCATTGCAGGCCGCCAGCAGCGCGAGCCCGAGCAGGGCCGCGCACCAGCGCAACCGTCTGGGAGTGCGCATGGCGCGCAGGATGCCAGAAGGTCGGGCGCGCTTCCAACAGCGGCTGACCGCCGACCCCTGAGAGCCGCCCGGAGACCCACAGCACGCCTGCCCCAGACGGAGCCACACCCGAGCGACTTTGTGGGGAGGCTCTCAAACCTTTACGGTCGCCCTCGCCCGCGGTACGACCCCGCAACCGCGCGGCTCGCGGAGGGTGCTGTCGGTGACCATGAGCGCGCGCACCTTTCAGTTCCGCTACACGGTCTTCACGGTGACGGCCCAGCTCGACACCGACCGGCTGGCCACCAAGACGGGCGTTCGGCACACCACCGCGCCCATCGGCGCTCTCCAGCACCTGTACGTGCGACGCGCCCCCGCGCGGGAGGACGACGAGCTGGTGCTCACCTACGCCACCGATCGCGGGCGGCTGCGGCGCGTGCGGATCTTCTCCGATCGCGACGAGCCGGGCTTCGCGGGCCTGGTCGAGGCCTTGCTCGCCCTGCGCCCCGACATCGACATCCGCCACTTGGCGCCGGCCGAAGCCTGGCGCCGGATGGGGGCGCGCGAGCTGGAGTGGGTGGTGCTCCCGGCCGTGATGGGGGTGGGGCTCCTCGTGCTGGCGCTGGTGCTGGCGCCGATGTGGGTCCACGGCTTCGACCGCGGCGCCGCCACGCTCGACGTGCCCGAGCTCCTGAGCGGCGCGCCGCCCGGCACGCGCAACCTGACGGTGATCGGGCGGCTGGTGGCCGACCAGGGTGTGCAGGCCAAACAGGGCGCGGACGCTCGGCTCGAGACGGTGACGATGTGGCTGCCGCTCGTCGGGCCGGCGTGGCGTCCCGGTGATCCGGTGCACCTGGTGCTCGAGGTGCGCGGCCTGCGCGACGCCGATCCCACCGAGTTGGCGTCGCACGATCGCTTCGAGGGCGTGCTGCGCGACGCGCTCTGGGAGCGGCTCGACGAGACGCCGCGCAAGCTGTTCCGTGCGCGCGACCTGAAGCTCTCGGCGGACGTCCGCGTGCTGCAACTCGGCGCGCGCGCGCGCGATGACCTGACGCTCGCGAGCGTGCTGGTGGGCGGGCTCTCACTGCTCGTGCTGGGTGTGTTCGCGACCCTGCGCGCGCGGCGCAACCGCGGCCTGCACGACGCCGTGCACGCGCCGCTCAATCGGGGGTGATCGCGCACCGCGACCGGAGGCATCAGGGGCAGACCGTCCCGATCTCCGCGTTGGTGTCGTCGCAGTCCAGCCCGCAGCCGGCCACGCCGTCGCCGTCCAGATCGGTCCCCGCGGCGCAGCGATCCTCGCACAGCGCGCCGTTGCCTTGGCCGCAGTCCGCGTCGTTCCAGTGCATCTCGTGATCGGACCAGAGCTCGGCGCAGTCCTCGCCGGCGAAGTCGTCGGGCTGGTGGATGACCAGGCCTTGGTGCCAGTCGGTGTAGCCGGGGAACGTGCCATCGGTCCACACGAAGTGATCCTCGTCGGCGAAGTCGGTCAGGCCGATCCACCAGTCCCGGCGGTCGTCGATCTCGCGGGCCCGGTCGCGCAGCCAGTCGTTCTCAAAGGCGCTGCCGATCACCGCCAGATCCGCGCCATAGGCGGCGCACCAGGCGCGCGCGTCGAACCACGGCCGGTAGTTGGGGCAAAACAGGTACCGGTGCGCCCCGCGATACACCGGGCGGCAGTCGCACTCGGCGATGTCGTCGGCCGCGCCGCTGCAGTCGTTGTCTTCGCCGTCTCCGCAGAGCTCGATGCCGCCCGGGTAGGTGCCGGCATCCTCGTCGTCGCAGTCGGTGTCACACCCGAAGCCATCGCCATCCACGTCGGGGTTGGCCGCGTCGCAGGCCGCGCCGCCGTCCTCGCAGACGAAGCGTCCCTGCGTGACGCAGCCGCCGACCTGGCGCGTGCAGACCTGCCCCACCTGGAAATCCTCGTCCACCTGGCCGTCGCAGTCCTGGTCGACGCCGTCGCAGAGCTCCTGGCGGGGCGCCGGCGTCTCGCGGTCGCAGCGCGGGCCGCCCGTCATCGGATCGCAGGCCCAGCGGCCCTGCGTGCGGCAACGGCCAAGACCCTCCGTACAGGCGGTCCCGACCGGGGGGAAGTTCTCGTCCGTGCGGCCATCGCAGTCGTCGTCGACGCCGTTGCAGATCTCGTCGCCCGGCGGGCCCGCGGCGACGTCGCACCGCACGCGCTGACCATCGCAATAGGACAGCCCGGTGGCCGCGCAGACGCCGACGCCGACGGTGCACGCCTCGCCGCCCACCTCCTCGTCGACCACGTCGTCGCAGTCGTCGTCGATGCCGTTGCAGCGCTCGGCCTCGGGTGACAGCGGCTCGGCGTCGCAGCGCGTCAGGCCGCGCAGGTCACACATGAGCGCGCCCCGCGCGAGGCAGGCGCCCAGGCCGGCCGAGCAGGGTTGGCCCACGTCGAAGCCCTCGTCGACCGGGCCATCACAGTCGTCGTCGATGCCGTTGCAGGACTCCTGCGAGCCGACGCCCTCGGTGGCGGAGCACCGCGCGGTCGCCCCCTCGGAGCACACCAGCCGGCCTTCGCCGACGCAGGCGCCGCGGCCCACGCTGCACGGGTCACCGACGTGGTAGTCCTCGTCGGGCCGGCCGTCGCAGTCCTGATCCAAGCCGTCGCACACCTCGGTGCGCGGCACGCAGTCCGGCCCCACGTCACGAGGCGGCGCGGCGTCGACCACCACCGAGGCGTCCTCCGAGGGCGGCGCGTGCGCGTCGTGAACGGTGAACACGTCGACGGGGGCGAGGGCGTCGGCGGGTGGCGGCGCGAAGTCGTTCGGCGCGGCGTCGGTGGAAGCAGCGTCCGGATCGGCGGCGGGCGCGGGGAAGTCGGTGAGGCACCCCGTCGCCAGCGCGAGCAGCCCCGTCAGGCCCCAGGCGACGGGCGACAATCCGATGCGGCGGTCGACCATGGGCGGCAGGTTAGCAGACCCGCCACCGCGCGGCGGCCCCATTTCGACTCGCCGGTCGAGAGTCGCCGACGGCGCGTCCGGGCTACCCGGCCGAGGTGCACTGCCGGAGAGCAGCGACGCCGCCGAGGTGCAGCCGAGGTGGCAGCCGAGGCGTGGCCAGCCAAGTGACAAGTGAGTATGTTCGACCCCGTGATCGGAGGCGCCGCGAGGCTCGGTGGTGAGGGCCGCCGTCAGCGCGTGGTGCGCAGGCCCTCGAACGCCTCCTCGAGGCGCTCCATCAGGCGGATCAGCGTGCCGCCACGCACCATCTGCTTGGTGCCGGCCAGCGCCGGCGTGGGCAGCGTCGCCAACTGCGCCGCCCGCGCGATGGCCTCGTCGAGGACCGCCTCGGGTGCCGCCAAGTGGTCGAGGAACCCGACCGCCACCGCCTCGTCGGGCCCGTAGATGCGCCCCAGGATCGTGGCCTCCGTCAGGCGCCGCGGATCGAGGCGATCTCGGGCGAGCTCGACCCCGAGGTGCGGCAGGGTCATGCCGATGGCGACCTCGTTGAGCCCGATCCGGTAGGGCCCCTGCGCGCCCACGCGCACGTCGCAGCACAGCAGCAGCAAAGCACCGCCGGCGAGCGCGTGCCCGGTGCACGCCGCGACCACCGGCCGGGGGAAGCCGTAGATACGCTGGAAGGTGCGGGCCCCCTGCTCGAAGAGATCCGCCCCCTGCTGCGGCCCGCTCATGAGGACGTTCAGGTCGAAGCCGGCGCAGAAACGGTTGGCCCGACCCGCCAACACGATCGCGCTCGCCTCGGCCTCGGCCTGGTCGAGCGCCTCGGCCAGCGCGGTCATCAGCGGCGGCCCCAGCGCGTTGACCTTGCCGTCGTCGAGGGTGATGACCGCGACGCGGCCCTCCATGCGAAGCGTGACCGGCCCGTCGTTCATGGGGCCTCCTTTCGATCGGGACGGCGACCAGTCAAACCCAGACAGGCGGCCGCGGCAAGACACAAATCCGGTGCGAATCAGGGCGCTTGCGTCAGGTCGCGCCCGAACGCGAAGCCCAGGCCGTAGAGATCGGGGAGCTGCTGCACGACGCCTCGGTCGTCCACCCGCACCCGGATCGAGTCGATGAACACCGGCACCGGCTGAAGCAGGGTGACGACCTCTTCGGTGCCCCGCGCCAGCCAGGGATCGACGTCCTGGGGGCTCCCCGCGCCGTCGTGGGACAACAGCAGGCGCGCCAACTCGAGCGGCCGGTGCACGCGCACGCAGCCGTGGCTGGCCGCGCGAAAGGCGTCGTCGAACAGGCCCCTCTGGGGCGAGTCGTGCAGGTACACGTCGAAGGGGTTGGGGAAGAGGAACTTCACGCGCCCCAACGGGTTGGTCGGCCCCGGCGGCTGCCGGACGTGCGCCCGGGGGGTGCCGCGCTCGACCAGCTCGAGGCCGCGCACCGCGAGCGCCGCGGCCAGGGCGTCCTCGTCGAGGCCCTCGGTGCCGCGGGGCCGCAGCTCTCTCTCGAAGATGCGCGCGGGCACGTTCCAGTAGGGGTTGAAGACGATGTGGCGGATGGCGCTGGCCAGGGTCGGCGTCGCGTGATCGCCTGGCGTGCCCACCACCACGCGAAACCGCAGCGCCCGGGCGCCGGCGCGCCAGACCTCGCCATGGAAGTCCGCCACGTTGACCTGCACGCGGTAGTGAGGGCGCCGCGGCGCCGCGCGCCAGGCACGCAGGGCCGCCTCGACGTCGGCGAGCGTCCAGGCGGGCGGCCGCCCCAGGGCCTCGCGGGTGGGCGCGTCG
>CALBMW010000169.1 GCA_937896275.1 uncultured Myxococcales bacterium | reverse complement strand
GCAGCTTCGGATCCCGCACCACCATCGCGTCCGCGGTGCGCTCGACCGCCTCACGCATGTGGTACATGCCGAAGGTGCGGACCGCCTGGTCGAGCACCTCGTCGACGGGCGCGTCCCTCAGCGCGGGCGACAGGCGCACCTGGCCGGCGGCTTCGAGCGTGCGCAGCGCGGCGAGGACACGATCCCCGTCTGCGCACAGCTCGGCGATGTCGTGCCGGTCGCCACTCGTCGTCCGCAGCAGAGCGAAGAGGTCGAGGTGCGGCGCCATGCGTCGCTCGCGCTCGAAGAGCAGCCACCCGACCACGTGGGTCGGCAGCAGCACGGTCTCGCGCAGGAACGCGTCGCCGACGGCCTTGCCCACTTGCCGCGTGTACTCGGCGTCCCGTAGGGGATCGACCACCGGCACGCCGTCGCGCATCAGGTAGCGGGTCGGGTCCAGCACGGTGCCGTCGGGTCCGTGGCTCTGCCCGTCGGGGCCCACGCGGTTGCCGAACACGTCGAGAGGGGCGCCGTATCGGATGACCATGTTGGTGTCGAGGCCCATCACCTTGACGGCGAAGTGGGCGATTCGGCCGACCTTGCTGAACTCATCGTCCTCGATGATGTAGCGCGCCTGGCCCGACTCCTTGAGGTAGTCCCCGATGAGCGTCTCGGCCTCGAGCACCAGCGGATAGTTGATGGTCACCGGCACGATGTAGATCGGGCGCTGATCGCCGCGCTGCATGCGCTCGGCGAGCGCGGCGAGGGCGCTGCCGAGCAGGCCCAGCTTGAGCTTCTGCTCGATGAGCCCGGAGCGGCTGCGCGTGCCACCAGGAAAAAAGAGGCTGTGATAGCCGCGCTCGATGAGCACCTGGCTGTAGGTCTTCAGCACGTCCTTGTAGAGCACGTGTCTCAGCCGCCGATCCACGCGGTAGGCGCCCAGGTTGCGCATGAAGTAGCCGACGAGCTTGTTCGTGAACAGGTTCTTGCCCGCCCCATAGGTGCACGGGGGCAGACCCGCCTCGACCAGCGACCAGCCCAGCACGACGGAGTCCAGGTTGCTGGAGTGCGTGGGCACCACCACCAGCGTGCCCTCGGCCGCCAGCCGGCGCAGCATCGGCAGATCGCCCTCCACGCTGATGCGCTTCGACAGATCGCGCAACGAGCTGAACCCGTGGGCGAGGTCGGTGGTGTTGAAGAGCGCGCTGAGCCCCACGGGCAGGGCCGAGGTGGCAAACCGATAGACGCGCGGATCGAAGTGGCCGATCACGTCCTCGACGTACCAGGCGGCGAGGCGCTGGACCTCCTCGCGCAGCTCGTCACTGTCCATGCGACCGATGCGACGTGCGAGGCGCTGCCAGCCCTCGAGGCGCTCGGCTTCGCGGCCGCGGGCGCGCTCCAGCCGGTGGATCTCGTGGAACGCCGCGTCGTTGAGCACCAGCTGGTAGCTACGGGCGGCGTCGTTGCCCGCGTGGCGCCCGAGCTGCTCGACCACGCGGCCGACCACTTCGCGCTCGATGTCCTCGCGGTGACGGTTGAACTGGAAGATGGGTGCGTGCATGGGCCGAGACCTTACACCCGATATCATCGAACGGGGAACGTGAACGCCGCGCCGGGCACGCCATCGAACATGAGGTCGACGCGCCAGTCGCCCGGCGTGCGGATCCGCAGGGAGCGCGTCCAGACCCAGCGGTGGTGGGCCGCGAAGCGCACCTGGTAGCGGTAGCGGCGACCGCTGGGATCCTCCCAGATCCAGGCCACGGCCACCGGAGGCGGATCATCCATGAGGACGCTGACGCCTGGACGATCGCCCGTCGAGAAGGTGGCGCGGGCGTGCTGACGGCGACAGTCGCGGGCGGCGGAGAAGTCGGCGTCGAGGGCATCGCAGGGCGCAGCGTCGCCGGCGTCGAGCAGGACGGCGTCGCTCAGCCAGGGGGGCGCCTCCACGAAGGCCGGCGGCTGCGGATCGAGGGCCCCGACGAGGACGCGCCAGGCCTCGCGCCCCGCGTCTCGGAGGATCTGCCCCTCCTCGGCCTCGCCGCCCTCGGTGCCGACCGTCAAGACGACCAGGACCGCGGGATCGCCCGCGCCGCGCAGCAGGCCCACCCAGTGCCGCCCGCTGGGCGTCGCGCCACAGAGGCTGCCGGCCCAGGCCGCGCGCGGGAGATCGTCGGCGCCGCCACCCGCGCCCAGGCTGTCGTCGAGCAGCGCGCGGAGCGGAGCGTCCGTGCGGGGCCCGAGCAGGGTCAGCGCGTCGAGGCGCGCGAGCAGCTCACCCAGGGCGGCGGCGGTGAGGGTGGCCAGGCCGGTGGCCGTCACGGCGTCCACGGCCTCACGACGGCGGGTGGCGTCGACGGGTGGCGGGGCGAAGCCGAGCCCCGATGGATCACCGCCGTCCACCCAAGCCGAGAGCGCCGCGCAGTCGGCGTCGATGGCCCCGCCGACCAGGGCTTCCGCGAGGGCGCGGGCGCGGCTGCAGGGTCCAAGGTAGGCGCCGAGGCCGGCGATGCCCAGGCTGGCCACCGTGTCCGACACCGCCGACTCGCCCCCCAGGGCCTCGACCAGCGCCTCCTCGGCGGTGAGGTCGCCGTCGACCACGGTGGCGCGGGCCAGGTCAGCCAGCGAGACCGTGTCGGTCGGGGTCGACGCGAGGCCCGGCGAGCCGCGGCGCAGATCCGCGCGCAGCGGGAAGGTGGCGTCCGGGGCCAGCCGACCGTCGGCCACCGCCGACGACCACGCGACCGCCGCCAGCAGCCGCTCCAAGGTGCCGCCGTAGAGTCGGCGATCCGCGTCGTGGGCCAGGGCCTCGCCGGTGACCTGATTGCGCGCGTACAGGGCGACATCGCCCGCGAAGCCCGACCACGCTGCGGCCACTTGCGGCGGCGGCGGTGCGTCGGGAGGTGGGCCCCAGTCGGTCACGGTGGCGTCGTGTGCGGGCAGAAAGGGATCGGCGTCGATGGCGGCGTCGACGAGGGCGGCCGCGGCGTCCGGGAGCGCCCCGGCGCGGGCGACGTCGCCCTCGTCGCAGGCCAGCGATGCCACGGCCAGGGCCAGCATCAGCGCGGCCCTGCGCATCAGCTGCGCCGCCGCTTTCGCGGCCGGTGGGCCTCGGCGTGATCGCGGCGGCCGGGCAGATCACCCACGCCGACCAGGATCTCGTCCACCTCGCCCCGGCCGTTGACGTCGCGGTTGATACTGCGCCGCACCTGCACCAGCCGCAGGTCGAGCGTGTCGTAGAGGCCGTGGGTGTCCGGCGTGCTCGAGTTCGAGAGCAGCCCCCGCGCGCCCCGCGCCGGCAGCGCGTGGAACGCCGCGGCCAGGCGTCGCTGATCCGCGGACGTGAACGGAAAGCCGTCATAGGCCGTGAAGCTCGAGGTCTCGCTCAGCGGCCAGTACGGCGGATCGCAGTACAAGACGGCGCCAGGGGGCGCGCCGGCCATGATCGACTCGAAGTCCTCGGAGCGCAGCTCGACCGCGGC
>CALBMW010000168.1 GCA_937896275.1 uncultured Myxococcales bacterium | reverse complement strand
CGCTGCGGGACGCCCGCGCGACGAACGCGGCGGACGTCGCGCCCGCCGCGCCTGCGGCCGACGCGGATCTGCCGAGCGACTGGTGGGCGCGCACCTACCACCTGGCGGCCGCGGGCAAGCCCAACGAGGCCGGCACCGCGCTGCTCTTCGCGCTGGAACGTGCGAAGAGCCCGATCCGCTCGGCGCGTGAGGCGTGGCGCGATCCGCGGCTCGCCCTTGTGATGAAGAACCCGCTCGTGCGCGCCCGGATGGCGCGCTTGGGCGTGCGCGTGCCGGACGTGGACGCGGGGCCGATCCCCGATGTCCAGGCGGATCCGTCTCTCGACCTCCCGCGCCGGCCGACGCTGCCCCCGGTGGAGCGCTGATCCGCGGTTGACGCGGGCGCGCCCTGCGGCGACAGTCCGCTTGCCATGCCGCTCACGTCTCTCCGCGCCACGCTCGGCATCGCCGGCGGCGGCCAGCTCGCCCGGATGATGGTGCCGCCCGCCAAGCGCCTCGGCCTCGACGTCATCGTGCTCGATCCCACGCCCGACGCTCCCGCGGGGCAGCTCGCCGACGCCCAGATCGTGGCGCCCTTCGACGACGCGGCGGCCCTGGCGACGCTCGCGGCGCGGGTCGATGTGATCACCTACGACCTGGAGCACGTGGATCTGGGGGCGCTGCGCCGGCTGAAGGACGCGGGTCGGCGGCTCGTGCCGGATCCCGAGGTGCTGGCGGTGTTGCAGGACAAAGGCCGACAGCGCGCGTTCTTCGACGCCCACGGCCTGCCCGGGCCGCGCTTCGCGATCGACGACGCGCCCACGGCGGCGGGGCTGGCGGCCTTCGGCTTCCCGTTGGTGCAGAAGGTGCGCACCGGCGGCTACGACGGTCGGGGCGTTTGGATGCACGATGCGCCCGGCGAGCCGGTCGCGCCCGTGCCGTCGCTGCTCGAGGCCCGCGTCAGCCTGGCGATGGAGTTGGGGGTGATGGTGGCACGCGGCGCCGACGGTGAGGAGCGCACCTGGCCCGCGACCGAGCTGATCGCGGATCCTGTGCGCCACCAGCTGGACGTGTCGTTGACGCCCGCGCGCGTGCCGCCCGACGTGGCGCGGGCGGCCGAGGCGCTGGCGGCGCGCGCGATCCGTGCGCTGGGGGGGGTGGGGGTCTTCGGCGTCGAGCTGTTCCTCGACGCGGCCGGGGCGCTGCTGCTCAACGAGATCGCGCCGCGCCCGCACAACTCGGGGCACTACACGATCGAGGCCGCGGTGACCGATCAGTTCGAGCAGCACGTGCGCGCGGTCATGGGTCTGCCGCTCGGGAGCACGGAGCTGCTGCGGCCGGCCGTCACCGCGAACCTGGTCGGGCGAGGGCACGGCGAGGCGCGCGTGGTGGGGCTCGAGGCCGTGCTGGCGATGCCGGGGGTGGCGGTTCACCTATACGGCAAGCGCGCCGTGCGCCCCGGGCGCAAGATGGGCCACTTGACCGTGATGGACGCGGACCTGGACGCGGCGTTGGCGCGAGCGCGCGCCGCGCAGGCCGCGATCTGGATTGAAGGGAGCCAGGCTTGAGCGCCGAGACCACAGGCGGGCCCATCGTGGGCGTGATCATGGGCAGCGACTCCGACCTGCGGGTGATGAACGCCGCGACCGAGGTGCTCGGCGAGTTCGGCGTGCCGCATGAGGTCACCATCGTGTCCGCGCATCGAACGCCCGAGCGCATGTTCGACTATGGGCGCGACGCCGAGTCACGCGGCCTGCAGGTCATCATCGCGGGGGCAGGCGGGGCCGCCCACCTGCCGGGCATGATCGCGACGCTCACCGCGCTGCCCGTCATCGGCGTCCCGGTGAAGCTGTCCGCGCTCGACGGCATGGACTCGCTGCTGTCGATCGTGCAGATGCCCCGCGGCGTGCCGGTGGCGACGGTGGCCATTGACAACGCGCGCAACGCGGGGCTCCTGGCGGTGCGCATCCTGGGCGTCAAGTACCCGGAACTCCGGGTGAAGTTGCATGTCTTCCGCGAAGCGATGCGAGACGAGGTGCTGGCGAAGGCGGCGCGACTGGAGCGCGGCGAGGCGTAGGGCGGGCGCAGGGGGCGGCGGTCGCCGAGGCCGCGCTGTGCGGGCGGCGAGAAGTGCCCGGCACTTCTTTCGGCGCGGCGGTTTGCGGCGGTTCGCATAGCCCCGCCCTGCCAGGCGGGGCTGCTGCCGCGCGCACGGTTGGGGGAGTCAAGGCTCGCCACTTGACACTTGGGAGTGTGCGTCGCGGTCACCTCGCCCGACGGTGGCGTCCCAAGTGTCAAGTGACGAGTCTCGACCCCGACGGAGATCGCCGGAATCGCGCCCACGGCGTGCCGCGGTGGCTGGCCGCGGTTCCGGTAGTTCGACGCTGCCAGGCGGGGCTGCTGCCGCGCGCCGTCGAGGGCCGGGAGCCACGACGCTGAACGCAGCGCCCGCTTGGGCCACGGCCACCGCCCGGGAGCGACGGGCGGCCCCCAGCAGCCACGACCAGGGGTCGAGACCCGTTACTTGACACTTGCCATGCCCGCAGGTCCGACAACACACCCGAGGCCCGACGGGCAAGTGTCAAGTGGCGGGCCTT
>CALBMW010000167.1 GCA_937896275.1 uncultured Myxococcales bacterium | reverse complement strand
GCCGCTGCCGCTGCTGGCGGGCTTCGGGCTGTCGACGCCCGCGCAGGTGCGGCAGGTGATCGCGGCGGGCGCCGACGGGGCCATCGTGGGCAGCGCGCTGGTGCGGCTCGTCGAGCGGCACCGGGGCGACCGCGGGGCCATGATCGACGCGATGCGCGCGACGGCGACCGCCTTCGCGCGGGCCGCGCACGGGGACGACGAGGAGCCGACATGTTGATCGTGATGCGCGCCGAGGCCACCGCCGGCGAGGTCTCCGAGGTCTGCGCCGCCATCGCGCGGCGCGGGTTCGAGGCGCGACCCATCCCGGGCGGCCTGCGCACCGCCATCGGCGTGGTGGGCAACCAGGGCGCGCTCGACCGCGGCCTGTTCGAGGGGCTGCCGGGGGTGCTCGAGTGCATCCCGGTGTCGGCGCCCTACAAGCTGGTGAGCCGCGAGCTGCACCCCGCCTCGACCGTGATCACGCTGCCCAACGGCGCCCGCATCGGCGGAGCCGACGTCTGCGTGATGGGCGGCCCGTGCGCGGTCGAGAGCGAGGACCAGATTCACGAGGTGGCGGCCTACGTCGCGGCCGCAGGTGGCACCGTGCTGCGAGGCGGCGCCTACAAGCCGCGGACCTCGCCCTACAGCTTCCAGGGGCACGGCGTGCCGGGGCTTCGGATGATGCGGGCGGCGGCCGACGCGCACGGCTTGGCGATGGTGACCGAGGCGGTCGATCAGGAGAGCGCCGACCACGTGGCCGAGTACGCCGACATCATTCAAATGGGCGCGCGCAACATGCAGAACTTCTCGTTGCTGCGCCACGTGGGGCAGCTTCGGAAGCCGGTCATCGTCAAGCGCGGCCTCTCGGCCACCGTGCAGGAGTGGCTGCTCGCGGCCGAGTACGTGATGAACGGGGGCAACGACCAGGTCATCCTGTGTGAGCGCGGCATCCGCAGCTTCGACCCGGCCACCCGCAACGTGCTCGACCTGGCCGCGATGGCCCTGGCGCGTGGCCTGAGCCACCTCCCAGTCATCGCCGATCCCAGCCACGGCACCGGCGTGCGCGACATGGTGGGCCCCATGGCGCGCGCCGCGGTCGCGGCCGGCGCCGACGGGGTGATCGTCGAGACGCACCCCCGCCCGGCCGAGGCGCTGAGCGACGGACACCAGGCGCTGGTGCCCGCACAATTCGCCACGATGGTGCGCGAGCTGGAGCAGATCGCCGCGGTGCTCGGGCGCCGCGTCTCCCGCGCCGAGGGGATCGTGGTGGCCGCCGCGCGCTGAGAAGCTCGCGCCCATCGAGCATCACCCGAAGGACCGCTGCGCGAGAGTTTCAGCGCGATCTGGATACGCTCGGCCACCGAGGCGCATGCTGTGGTCCGGGGGGACGGTGCATGCGTTGGGTCTTGCCTTGGATGGTGTGGGTGGTCGGCTTGGCGGGTTGTGCCGAGGACGACCTCGGCGGTGACGCGGGGCCGGCCGGCTATGGCGACCTCGGCACGCCCGACGCGCTGGTCGACGCCATGCAGGGCGCCGCGGACGCCGATCACCGCCCCCTGTGCGACCTGCCCCAGGTGGGCCACGGTCCCTGCTGTGACATTCGAGACGATGACGGCAGCAGCGCCCGCGGCATCTGCCGGGACGGCCGCTGCGCGAACGCCCTGTTCTCTCAGCCGAGCGCCTACTGCGAAGGCAGCTGAGCCAGCTCGGGCGCGACGGCCGCCAGCACCTGATCGTGAAGCGCGCCGTTGCTGGCGATCACGCCGGCGTTGCGAGCCAGGGTCCGGCCCTGGCGGAAGTCCAGCGGCCGGCCATGCGCGTCGGTCACGCGGCCGCCCGCCTCGATCACGGTCAGCCAGCCGGCCGCGTGATCCCAGACCTTCTCGCAATAGTCGACGCGGACGGGCAGGCGCAGGTAGACCGCCGCGTCACCCCGCGCGATCGCCGCGTATTTGCACTGGCTGTCCATGCGCAGCGGCGGGCGGGTGATGCCCAGGCGCGTGGCGATTCGGGCAGCGGCGGCCTGATCGCTGTGTCCACCCTCGACGGACTCGCAGAAGGTGGCGTCTGCGGGTCGGGCGACCTGTGCGACGCGGGCGGGCGTGATCTCGCCGCCCGAGAGCGGGCGCACCGTGGTCCCGAGGCCGCGGACGGCCACCATCAGCACGCCACGCGGACCCTCGGGGACGTCGAGGCGCCAGGGCAGGTTGGGGCAGCCGAGCACCGCCACGACCGGCTCGCCGTCTTCGATGAGGGCCAGCGCGACGGCGTACTGCTCGCCCCGCAGGAAGCCCATGGTGCCGTCTATCGGGTCGAGCACCCAATAGCGCCCCGTCGGGGCCCCGCCGTAGCGGCCACGGTCGATGGCCGCCAGCGTCGCGACCTCGTCGAGGCCCGTCGCCGCCTCGACCTCGGCCGCCACCTGGGCCCGCAAGCCAGCGTGGCCGCCGCTGCGCAGGGCGTCGGCGTCCTCCTCGGCCATCAGCGGCACGGCGGGCAGCGCGCGGGACAGCACGTGGCTCACCACAGCCTGGGCGCCGAAGTCGGCCACCGTCACCGGTGACCGGTCGGCCTTGCTCAGCCGACCCGCGGCGCCGAGCGCCGCCTGCACGCGGGTGCACAGGATCGCGGCCGCCGCCACCGCGGCCACGGCCGCCTCCGTCTCGTCTTCGAAGCGCATCATCGTCCCTCCAGCCGCCACGGTTGTGGCGCGTCCGGCGCGACGATGCAAGGCGTTCAGCCCGGGTGCGTGGTCGCCCCGCCGCGGCGAGGACGGTAAGTTCGGCATCGACCGCGATCTCGGGGCATCATGCAGCCCGTGATGGGAGACGCCGACTCGAAGTCCGACTCGACCGCCGCGCCGCCGCCCACGGTCTACGGCGGCCGCTACGCAGTGGAGCGCCTGCTGGGGCAGGGCGCGATGGGGCAGGTGTTCGCCGCCCGCCACCTCGTGACCGGCCGGGCCGTCGCGTTGAAGGTGCTGCACCCCCAAGTCGCCCAGCGCGTGCTCAGCCATCAGCGCTTCCTGCGGGAGGTCCGGGTCTCGGCCAAGGTCGATCACCCCGATGTCGTGCAGGTCTTCGACGCGGGGGTGGACGGCGACGCGCTCTACTTCGCGATGGAGCTGCTCGACGGTGAGACGCTGACCGAGTGGCGGGCGCGGCACCCCAACGACCGCGCCGGCGCGCTGCGCATCGTGCGCCGCGTGCTCGAGCCCCTCGCCGCGGCCCACGCGGCGGGCGTCGTGCACCGCGACTTCAAGCCCGACAACGTCTTCGTGGTGGATGCGGCGGCCGATCCGCCCGTGGTCAAGCTGATCGACTTCGGCATCGCGCGCGACGACGAGAGCCCGCGCGCCACCCAGACCGGCTTCACCGTGGGCACCCCCTACTACATGGGCCCCGAGCAGGCCCTCGATCCTCAGAGGTGCGCCTCGCAGGCCGACGTGTGGTCGGTCGGCATCGTGCTCTACGAGGTCCTCAGCGGGCGGCTGCCCTTCGAAGGGACCACGGCGCAGGCGGTGTGCATGCGCATGGTGTCCGAGGCGCACCAGCCGCTGCGCGACGCGGCGCCCGGGATCCCCGCGACGCTCGCCGACGTCATCGAGCGCTGCCTGAGGAAGCGGCCGGCCGAGCGCCCGGTCGACGCGGCCGCGGTCGCGGTCGCGTTGGATGCCGCGGGACCCCTGCCCGAGCCCACCGAGGCGGAGCGCTACGCCCGCGCGCTGCTTCCGCCCTCGGCGGTGAGCCCCGCGACGTCGTCGGCGCCGCCCATGTCCGCGCCCCCCTCGTCGGTCGATGCCTTCAGCGTCGACGTGTCCCCGTCCGGCGCGCCGGAGCCTTTCGGTCCGGCGCCCAGCGCGCCCGACGCGCCGACGGTCTCGGCGGTGGGCCGTGGATCCGGCTTGCGTTGGCTGGCCGCGGGCCTGCTCATGCTCGCGACATCGGCCACGTTGATCCTGTGGCCGCGCGGAGCGACGCCACCTGCCGGGCCGACCGCCGGCTCCACGCCACCGGCCGCGCGGGTCGTCAGGGTGCCTGCGCCCACCGGCGAGCGCTCACCCGCCGCCGCGACCGAGCCCCCAGCCGCGACCGAG
>CALBMW010000166.1 GCA_937896275.1 uncultured Myxococcales bacterium | reverse complement strand
GGAAGGGTGAGGCCGGCGACCGGGCTCATGCTGCGCTGCGCGCCGCGGTGCTCCGCGCGAAGATCGGCCACGACGCGCAGTCGCGGGCGCGCCTCAATCGCGCCACCGCGTTGGCCCCCCGGGATGGCGGCGTCGCCCTGGCCGCGGCCCGATTGCACCGCGACGCGGGCCGGGCCGGGCAGGCTCGCGAGGCCTACGACCGCGCCCTCGCGCTCGGGATCGGCGAGGCGGGCGAGGTGCACGCCGAGTTGGCGCTGCTGCTGGCCCGCGACGGCGACACCGGCGGGGCTCAGGCCCACCTGCAGAGCGCCCGCCTCAGCGGCGCGTCGCCCGACGCGGTCATCGCCGTCGAGGCCGCTCTCGGCGGGGGCGTGGCTCAGCTGCGGCTCTAGACCGATCCAGACGGGCGCTGATCGCGTCGAGGAGACCAGCGCTGTGCCCGTCGCGCGCGACGCGTGGTCGCCTGCCGGGCGCGCCGCGTGCGAAGATGTGCCCCGCCCGACCCGAGCTCGCGAGGCCGTCATGCGCTGCTTGCCCTTCTCCCTCCTGCTGTTCATCGCCGGGCCAGCCCCCGCGACCGGCGCTCCCCTCAGTGAGCTGGCCGCTCGTGGCAAGGCCGTGATGGCCGCCGCCCAGTGCAATCGCTGCCACGCCGTGACCGACCTCAGCGGCGCGGCGGGCCTGGCCCCCGCCGATCGCGCGATGCACTGCGTGGACTGCCATCGCTGGATCCTGGGCACCAAGGGCGACGACAAGGCGATCGCGCGGCAGCGACTCGAGTTCCCGGATTGGGACCGCTACCTCGAGAACATCGAGCACTTCGTCCGCTTGCCCGATCTGGGCACCTTGACGCGGCGCGTCGATCCGCGCTTCGTGCGGCGCTTCCTCGACGCGCCGGTCGACCTTCGGCCGCACCTGGACGAGTCGATGATCCCCCTGCGGCTGAGTGCGGCGGACAAGGACGCGGTGGTGGCCTACCTGGTGGCCCTCGGGGGCGAGGCGGTGGCCGGCCCCGCGGGGGACGCGACGGCCGGGCCGGCGCCGGGATCGGTGGCCATCGAGGCGGGACGCGCGCTGTTCGTGCGCCGCGGGTGTCCGACCTGCCACCTTGTCGGCAACGCGCGCTTGGGTGGGGGCTTCGACCTGGCCTTCTACCGGGCGATGCGCGCCGCGATCCCGGTGGGTGACGTGGCGGCGCCCGTCATCTCGGCGCCCAACCTGCGCTTCGTGCGTGCGCGCATGGCACGCGCCGGGTTGGTGCGCTTCATCGAGGATCCTGCCGCCGTCGATCCGCGCACCGTCATGCCCAAGCCCTCCCTCGAGCCGGGCGATGCCGAGCGAATCGCCGATTTTCTGCTGTTCGCGCCCATCGACTTCGCCGGCCGGACGGCGCCGGATCCCGCGCCCGAGGTGCCGATGCTTCAGCGCGAAGTAACGTACGACGAGGTCTTCGACGAGGTCCTGGGACGGATCTGCGTGCACTGTCACATGAACCCGACGAGCAACAACGGGGACGGTGGGGCTGGTAACACGGGGGGATTGGGGTTCGCGGGGCTGGGCTTGGACCTCGAGACCTACGCGGGGTTGAAGCGCGGGATGGTAAGGGACGGCAAGCCGCAGTCCGTGCTGGCGCCCGCGCGGCCCGGTGAGGCGCCGCTCCTGCTCGAGGTTCTGCTGCGTCGGCAACGCGAGGCGAGCCGCGATCGGCGCCTGCCATTCGCCGACGCGCCGGCGGCAGGGGTCGGCCCCGATCCGGCCCACCCGGGCATGCCCATGGGGCTCCCGCCCCTCGACCCCGCGCGGCTGGCCCTGGTCAAGACCTGGGTCGCCCAGGGCGCGCCCGGACCCTTGTCGGAGCGTTGATTCCGGCGCGACGGGTCGTCTTCGGGCGCGCGGAACACGAGCAAGATCGGTCTGAGCCCAGGGTGGGGGTGGCCCCGATATGGCTCCGCTTGGCCCGTGGCTTGCGTTCGGTGGGTTCCGAGCACGAACGGAGCACCGATGATCAACCCAACCGAGGCACCCGAGGCGCTGACCGTCGACGAGGAGCTCGTGCTCGTCGAGCGGGCCCAGGCCGGCGACAAGCAGGCAATGGGCCGGCTGCTGGCGGCGCACTACGCGCGCATGTACCACCTCGCGCTCAAGATGACCCGGAACCCCGTGAAGGCCGAGGACATCACGCACGATGCCTGCGCGCAGGTCCTGCGGCGGATCGACCAGTTCCGGGCCGACGCACGCTTCGGTTCGTGGAGCGGTCGCATCGTGGTCAACTGTGCGCTCCTGCGGCATCGCAAGGACAAGCGGCTGGTCCTGACGGACGAGCTGCAGACGCCCGTGACGATCGCGCCGACGCCGGCGCCGGAGCGCCTGGCCAGCGACCGCGAGCTCCTGGTGCTGACCGACCGCTTCCTGCGGAGGCTGCGGGATGGCGATCGGCACCTCTTCGTGCGGCGCTTCGTCGACGGCGTCTCGCTGCAGGGCCTCTCGCGTGAGACCGGCCTCTCGTTGCCCGCCCTCAAGAGCCGCTTCCACCGCGCTCGGCTCCAGCTGCGGGCCGAGCAGCGCCGATGTCGTTGGGGCGAGGTCGCGGCTTGAGGGGCTCATGCCGGCGCGCGCGCCCGAGACGGCCGCCGGCCCGCAGCGATCGGCCCTCGGCTGGGGCCCAGGCGTGGGCCGGTAGCGTTTGCCGATGGGCGGCCCTACGCTGCCGGAATGCTGCAGTTCCACGACCTGAACCGACGCGCCCTGGCCTCGCTGGCGGCCGAGGGAGACTTCCCCCGACCGTGGCGGGCGATGAACGAGCTGGAGGCGGCGGCGGATGACGCCGTCGCGCGCCTGCGGGCGCGGCGGGCCGAGTTGGCGGGGCGGGCGCTGACCCCCACGCGATTGCGGCACGCGCTCGACCGGCTGGTGTGGACCGACACCCCCGAGTACCTGGATCGCGCGGACGTCTCGGCGGCGCGCAAGCAGCGCATCGTGCAGGCCCTGCACCGGATGAATCAGGGGCTCTTCTCGTACCATCGTTTCCTGCACCACCTTCGGCCGGCGATCGAGCGGGTGGCCCGGCGTGAGCGGCGACCGGCGCGGGTGCTGGAGTTGGCGGCGGGCTCGGGGGAGTTCACCATGGCGCTGGCGCGGCTGGCCCAGCGCAAGGGCCTGCCGGTCGAGGTGATGGGCTCGGACATCGAGGCGTCCTACATCGACCTCGGCAACGCGCGGGCGTCGGCGCGCGGGCTGCCGGTGTCCTTCAAGCGCCTCAACGCCTTCGACATGTCGGCCGTGCTGCCCGGCGACCACGACATCTACTTCATCGCGCAGTCCATCCACCACTTCACACCGGGACATCTGGCGATGATGATCGCGCAGGCGGGGTTGGCGGGGGGCAAGCACTTCGTCGGCATCGACGGGCGCCGCGGGCTGCTGATGCTGGCCGGGCTGCCGTCGCTCACCGCGCTGAGCCTGAACCCCGACTACGTGCACGACGCGACCATCACCGCGCGGCGGTTCTACAGCGAGCCGGAGCTCGAGATGGTGGCGCGGCTGGCGGCGCCCGAGGCCCAGGCCGTGCGGGTGCACCCGGCCGAGCCGGGCTTCTCGATCATCGACATCAATTACTGACGCCCACGTATAAGTGCGCGACGCCAAAGGCAAATCTGTGCGTCTCGACGTCTCGTAGGCCGGCCTCGACCATCATCGAGGCGAAGGCTGGGGCGGAGGGGAAGGCCGCCACCGAGGCCTGCAGGTAGCGGTACTCGGGGGCACCCGAGATCAGGGCGCCCAGACGCGGGATCACGTGGTGCACGTGGAAGCGCGCCGGGGCGAAGTCGGGCTCGGAGAGCTCGAGCAGGACGACCGGGCCGCCTGGGCGGGTGACGCGGGCCATCTCGCGCAGGGCGCGGGCGCGGTCGGGCACGTTGCGGATGCCGAACGCGATGCTGGTGCCGGCGAAGGTGTCGTCGGCGAAGGGCAGGCCGAGGGCGTCCCCCTCCACGAGGTGGATCCGGGCGTCGAGTCCCCGGGCGGCGGCCTTGCGGCGGCCGGCCGCGAGCATGCCCGCGCTGGGGTCGAGGCCGGT
>CALBMW010000165.1 GCA_937896275.1 uncultured Myxococcales bacterium | reverse complement strand
ATCTCGAGGTGGTCGACGGGCCACTCCAGCACGGCCTCGGGGGCCGCGGTGAGCGCCGGGCCCGCGCTCGCGTCGACGCTGACCCGGGTGATCGCGCGGGCGGCGCGTACCCGCCGCGCGGCGATCGCCATCGTCTCTGCGCCCCCCGAGACGGCGAAGCGACCGCTCGACACGTTCAGCCGATCCACCTGGACCGACACGGTGGGCATGTCGAGCACGAAGGTGGCGTCCACGATGTCCACGCGGCTGAAGTCGAGGATGGGCGGCGGGCCGGGCTGGCCCTCGTCCACCTGATTGCCGGGCGCCCAGAACAGCTCGACGATGTTGAACAGCCCCTCGGGTTGCCCCCACACGTCGAGCACCT
Source organism: uncultured Myxococcales bacterium (assembly GCA_937896275.1). Classification (GTDB taxonomy): domain Bacteria; phylum Myxococcota_A; class Bradymonadia; order UBA7976; family UBA1532; genus JACKDN01. Next base: position 1,127 of record CALBMW010000165.1, on the reverse strand, counting down.
CGGGGTGCGGGCGCTGCGCCAACCGCACCACCGCGCCCTCGACGCGGATGCCTTCAGCGGCGATGGTGCGGGGCAGCTCGGTCAGCCGGATGTCCTCGATGGTGATGGCGCGCGCGGTGACGACCGGCCGCCCGTCGGGGCCGAGGAGCACCGGCTCGAGGATCTTGAGCTGCCAGGGCAGGGGCCCCCAGGTCAGGCGGCTCCAGCCGATGCGGCCACGGAACCGGGTGTTGACCGAGGCGTCGAACAGCCGCACCGCGTAGCCCGAGTTGAGCAGGAAGTAGAGCAGGAAGTAGCAGAGCGCCATGAAGGTGGCGCTGAGGATCAGGGACGCGCCCACCCGCTGCCAAAGGCGGGCCGCCGCTCGCCGGACGAGGTGGGAGGGCTCCATGTCGGCGCAGGGTAACAGGCCGTCGTGGGGGGATCATCGTTCCCGCTTCGCGGCCGACGGCGGGGCCGCCACGGGTGCCTTCAGTGCAGCGTGCGCTCCTCGCGCTCGAGCGCCTCGTCGAGCTTGCGGAAGTAGAGGTAGACCAGCAGATCGACGGTCGATGGGGGCAGCGCGCTCAGATAGCGCCTCATGGCATCGAGGTCCTCGAGGGCAGCCAGCGCCCGCAGCGCGTGGTGGGCGCCGAGCAGCGCGTGCTGCTGGATCAACCCATCGTCGACGCGGGCGAAGGCGCGGCGGATTGCGGCCGCCTCGAAGAGAGGGTGGTAGCCCGCGCGGCCGAGGGCGAGGAGGCTCGCCGACAGCCCCTCTGCGGACGAAAATGCCTGTCCTTTCAACGGACTACCCCCACTGACGCCATGCCGCACAGCCTAGCGACGCGCTCGGGTAGGGGGCAAGCCGGCGACGAACCACCTGGAATATCAGGGCATTGGCTCATGGGTGGCGAGCAGATCGGCCATCCCGTAGCGTCCCGGGGGCCGCCCGCGGACCCAGGCGGCGGCGCGCAGGGCGCCGTGGCAGAAGACGTGGCGGTCCTGGGCGCGATGGGTCAACTCGAGCCGCTCGCTCTCGCCGATGAGGAAGACGGTGTGCTCGCCCGCGACCGTGCCGCCGCGCAGCGCCGCCAGCCCGACGGTGTCCTCGGCGCGGGGCCCGGTGACGCCGTCGCGGACCGGCG